>JAOACK010000048.1 GCA_026417875.1 Thermodesulfovibrionales bacterium
GTATAACATCACCTGCAGGACAGGTGGTCGTGTCTGCACCCTTTGGTGTTGCCCCTGAACGCTGAATTCCTGTATTCATATAGGCACCATTATCGTAGCATATGTAAAGCATATCATGCCATCTCTCCATTGCACCTGAAAGGCTCTGAAAACCTATATCGTAGGTTCCACCATCACCACCGAAGGCTATGAATTTTATCTTCCTGTCAATCTTTCCCTGCTTCTTTAGTGACCTGTACATTGTCTCAATACCTGAAAGAGTGGCTGCAGCATTCTCAAAGGCATTGTGCATCCAGGGAATCTTCCAGGATGTGTATTCCGAGACACAAGTTGTTACCTCAAGACATCCTGTTGGAGATACTGCCACTACAGGATAATCTGTTGCAAGAAGTACCATCTTCACAACTATTGGTGCTCCACAACCAGAACACATCCTGTGGCCGGGGGCAAGGAGAACCTCCTTTTTTGAAAGCTCCTTAAGATTTAATGCTTTTTCTGCTGTTGCCATTTATCTTCCTCCTTTTATTCTCTTACAGTTATGTATTCTTTTATACTCTTTATTTTACCAGTTGTTGCTATATCCTTAAGCTCAAGGAATACCTTTTCAGCATCCTCTGGCATGAAGTCCCTTCCTCCAAGGCCGTATATCTTGTTTATCAGTACAGGTCTTTCACTGTAAGGATAAAGGCTCGAGGCTATCTCCGTAAATACAGGACCGTAGGCTCCGAAGGAATCAGCCCTGTCCAGCACAGCCACTGCCTTAAGATGCCTTAATGCCTGACCAACCTCTTCATAAGGGAATGGTCTGAAGAGCCTTGGCTTGAGAAGACCTGCCTTTATTCCTTTATCCCTCATGGCATCAACAACATCCTTTGCTGTACCTGCTGCTGAATTGAGAATAACAATGGCTATCTCAGCATCATCAAGTCTGTATGCTTCAAAGAGTCCATACCGCCTTCCGCTAAGTTTATAAAATTCCTCAGCTACCTCCAAAACAACAGGCTTTACCTTTGTCCAGATTATCTCATGCTGAAGTCTTTTGTATTCCATGTAAAGGTCTGGAAGTATGAGCGGTCCGTAACTTACAGGATGATCAACATCAAGGAGGGGATTTACAGGTTTGTATTCACCAACAAATCTTTTTACCTCCTCATCCTCCAGATACTCAACTCTCTCAATTGAATGGCTTATGATAAAGCCATCAAGACAGATCATAACAGGAAGCCTTACATCAGGATGTTCAGCAATCCTGAATGCCTGTATGGTATTGTCATAGGCCTCCTGGGCATTCTCAGACCATAACTGTATCCATCCGCTGTCCCTTGCACCCATTGCATCTGAATGATCACCATGAATATTTATGGGTGCTGAGAGTGCCCTGTTTACCACAGGCATGACTATTGGTAAACTCATACCTGAAGCAATAAAAAGGACTTCCCACATGAGGGCAAGTCCCTGTGAAGATGTGGCTGTTACAACCCTTCCGCCAGCTGCAGAAGCACCCACGCATGCACTCATGGCGCTGTGCTCACTCTCTACAAGTATCATCTCTGTTTTAACCTTTCCATCAGAAACAAAGGAAGAAAATCTCTGCATGAGGTCTGTCTGAGGGGTTATTGGATAGGCTGCACAGACATCAGGCTCTATCTGCCTCAGGGCATTAGCTACTGCCTCGTTTCCGGTAACAGCTACTATCTTTGCCATGTTATCTTACCTCCTCTTCCATAACTATTGCCTTCTGGCCCTTTTTACCAGGACATTCCCTTGCACAGATCCCGCATCCTTTGCAGAAATCATAATCAAATTCTTCTCTTTTACCGTCCTTTACCTTTACAGCCATATCAGGACAATAAATCCAGCAGAAAAGGCACTGGATACAGTTTTCTGGAATCCATCTCGGCTTGAAAGTCCTCCACGAACCTGTCTTGAACTTAATGGAACTGCCAGGTTCTGTTATTACACAACCTCTGATTAATTCTTTCCAAGTCTTCATCCCTCTATTACCTCCTCATAGCCACGTCTTGTGGCTTCAAGATTTCCATCTATTATTTTCTGAGAAAATTTCTTGCCGAAACTCTTCCTTACATCCTCTATTACAGTGTTCAGATCAACAAGCTTGCTTATCCTTGCCATGGCACCAACAAGGGCTGAATTGGGAAGAGGCCTTCCGATAGTTTCAAGGGCTATCTTTGTTGCATTAACAGTATAAACCCTCTGCGAAGGAAGAAGGTTAAGTTTCTGCCTTACCTCCTGAGGTGAAAGATGGGTGTTAACAAGGAATACTGCATTTTCCTTTGCACCCTCAGCAACATTAATAGCACCCATGAGTGTGGGATCGGCCACAACTATAATATCAGGCTTGGTTACTGGACAGTGCATCCTCAGCTCTTTATCAGCTATTCTGTTATAAGCCCTTAATGGTGCACCCGATCTTTCAGGTCCGTATTCTGGAAATGCCTGGACATGCCTTCCACTGCTAAGACAGGCATCTGCAAAGACCTTTGCAGCAGTAACAGTTCCCTGACCTCCCCTTCCATGCCATCTTATCTCTGTTATCATAAACTTCCTCCTGAGTATAAAAATATATACCTCCTCTGAGGAACCTCCTCAGTCAGCCTCTTGTTTTTAAAAACTCTAAGAGGTTTAATATAATAACTAATCTCTTATCTTTTTTCAATTTTTAATAGAGTTATTTAAGGGCCTTATTTAAAGTCTTAAGTAAATTTACAACCTAAGACCTCAGGAAGCATAATCTAAAGAAAAATATTATAATACTTTGTGTTGCTGTTACTTTATTTATCAATACCCTTTTATATTGCAGGCCTCTTTATAAAAAGACTTTTATATGGAGGGGTCTTACTTAACCTAATTTATCTATTCTTAAGGGGAAAGATTGCTGGAAGACTTCCAATTACAGGACCCCATGATACCCTTGTACTTCTTGGAGCCTTCACGGGTATGATGATCCTGATATTTGAGTATTACAGGATCAAGGAAAAATTACCCTACGCATTAACAGCTTTACTGGCTTCAGCATTCATATTTTCAGCCCTCGCCTTTAATCCCCTAAATGCACCGCTTCCGGCAGTGCTAAAAACTCTATGGTTTGAAATTCATGTTGTAACAGCGTTCCTTGCCTATGCGCTCTTTGGAATAGGACTCACATCAGGTATTACCTTTTTTAAAAATAAACAGCCTCTCATGGAGGAGATACAGTACAGGGCAATTCTGATGGGCTACAGTCTTTTTTCCTTTTCAATGATAGGTGGTGGTATATGGGCTTATTATGCCTGGGGCTCTTACTGGCTCTGGACTCCAAAGGAATTATGGACAACCATATTATGGCTATTTTATAGCCTCTATCTTCACCTTAGATTAAAGGGCCAGAAATGGCAGAGATATTATGTGAGCATGGGAATAGCTGGATTTGGTGTTGTGCTCTTTACCTATCTCGGAGTGAGCCTTCTTATGAAGAGCTCCCATACATTTTAAAGTTTTATAAGGTAAAAATGGATGAGGTTATTACTTTCGCTTAACACAGGGATTATACTTTTAATGATACTTCTCCTTTTACTCATCGCAGGAGCCCTTATAATGCCCTCTGATGAGGCATTCGGACTTCTTTATGTAATGCCACTTTTTAACTGGTTAAAAGAGGTACCTTTTCAGCTTTCCTGGTGGCTGATTCTGTCCATCGGAGTAATAATTATTCTTGCACTCAATACCCTGCTCTGCAGCGGAGATGCGATCATAAAAAAATATAAGAGGACCAGTTTCTTACTGCTCGTTGCTCCACAGATAATGCATATTGGTTTTCTCCTTATCCTTTTTGGACATCTACTCAGTTCCTGGGGTGGATACAGGGAATTATACATTATGAGGGAAGGAGGCTGGCTCAGACTACCTGATAACTCTGTTGTTGAAATAAAAGACATAATCTTTAGACTTGATAGTTCTGGTTACATAACAGAATTTGGAATGGAAGTTTTGCATCATAAAGAAAAAACTCTGAGAGCTCACATTATACCCAACAGACCTTACATTTACAAAGGTACCGGCATTTATATAAAAACAGTATATCCCTATCCTGAAAAAGCGGCCTTAGTTGAAATAAGCAGGGAGCCAGGGGCAATACCAGCACTCATTGGAGCAATCCTTTTTGCTTCAGGAAATATAATACTACTAATGAAGCATCGTATGAAGGAAAAGATGGAGAAAGGCACTTAACTTGCCTTTTACACCTGCGAGGTGGAAATTTTGGAATTTGATTTTTTATCTATCTTAATGAAATATTTAAAAACTGATTTTAAATCGCATAGGCCATCTTTGCATAAATCTGTCAATTTTATCCTAATATCTTTTAAGTATTTATTCTTATTAAATTTTTTGTTGATAAACTCTGAATAAACCCTTAATTTTATAGCCTCGATATCTTATACAGAAAATTTTACCTATCTCCAATTATGGATCTTGTGATCCAATGGCAAACAAATAACCATTGTCGTTAATATGATATATTGTGCCATCTATCCCTATTGCCGGAGCGCTGGGATAAGTCCAATAACCTCCTATTCCGGATATGGTCTGAGTCTGCCAGAGTACTTTCAGCCATTCACGGCTCATACTGCTTTTATTTGTCATCGAAACAATGCCGTTCGTTACGCCGCTTGCAAGATAGATATTACCATCAGCATCAACAAGCCCGGTACCATCGAGGCAATCATGCATCTTTTTTGAAATCAAATTACCGTATATGTCAAATGCGTAGATGAAGTCGGAGCCAGAACCTATTATATATATAGTACCATCAGTGCCTATAAAAGGTTTGGAAGCCCAAAGCGAGTCATCGGAGATCAAAGCCTGCCATCTCAGCGTACCGTCCGGGTAATATGCAGAAATAGCCCCTCCTTCAGAAGTGGGGTGCGCTATAATGATTGATCCATCTGGATGCACAACTGGACCAGCACCACTTTGTCCTAAATAAACCTCCCACTTCATTTCCCCTTCCCTAGAGAAAGCCGCAAGTCTACGATTGTTCCAGTTTCCTACTAAGCAATAAATAGTCCCGTCATCACCGACAGCGGGAGATAGGGCGGGTTCATTATAATGCCAAATAACCTGTCCTGTTTGTGACACCGCTCTCAGTCCTGGTGTACCATCTTCTGTAGCGACATACAAAATTCCTTTAAACATGACAGGCGAGTTATTAGGCCATACCCCATCAATTCTGCCCACGGGAATTTTCCATTTTAATTTTCCTCTAGGTGTAGCCGCAATTAAATAGCCACTAGAACTTATCACATATACGGTGCCATCATCTCCGAGCAGCGGAGTGGTGATCCGATAATTAATCAGGGATCCTAATTTTAGACTCCAACTCATGACACCATTCGGTTTTATTGCGTGAAGATATTCTGAAATACCATCATCGCCCAGCGAATATATGGTCCCGTCAGCACCGACAACGACCGAAGAAAATGTCACACCGCGTCCGACATACACTTTCCATTTTATTATGCCGTTCGTCCCTCGATGAACGAATGTTTGACCTGTTCGCTTGGCATCGCCACCATACATCGGCCAAGGGTGAATTCCTCCCCCTAGGGAAAAAGTAGGGGTAATGAAAAATATAATTGCAGCTACCAATATAAGGATCTTTTTCATAGTATCTCCTCCAAGTATAATGCCCACTGATAAGTTGAGCAAGGACTTTTTAAAATTTTAACCTTTCTTTTATAAAAAATCAATACCTTGGAAAAGATAAGAAAGATATGCGACATTAGGAGATAATGGATCACTTTGCAAAGGCATACCCTATTTTTTAGTAGAATACGGGGCTGGAGGAGGTATCAGAGTATGGTTGCCAGCCTTAGGAGATTTTCAGGAAAGGAAGTTGCACAGCAGAGGCTTAAGATTATCAAGTTTTATGAAAAACGTGGAGAGGATGCTACAAAGGAGGCATTTGGAGTTGACAGAAAGCTAATAAGCAAATGGCGTAAGAGACTAAAAGAAAATGGAGGAAGACTTGAGGAACTAATACCCTATAGCACAAGACCAAAGAGAACAAGGAAATCAGAGATACCGAGAGAGATAATTGATTTTATAAGGAGATTAAGGGAAAAGTATCCGAGACTCGGGAAAGAAAAGATAAAACCCTTATTAGATGAATATTGTAAAGACAAAGGATTAAAGACAATATCAGAGGCAACAGTAGGCAATATCATCAGGAGACATAACTTTTTCTTTCAGAAGTCAGGAAGAGTATATCACAATCCTGATAGCAAATCAGCTAAAAAGAGTAGACATAGGCAGAAAAGGACAAAAGTAAAGCATCCACCGAGACCTAAAGAGTTTAGATATATAATATCAGATACAGTAGAAAGGATAACAGATGGTATAAAGGACTACTTTTATAGTGCCATTGATGCAACGGGGAAATTTGCACTAACATTAAACTACAAGAGACAAAACAGCAAGAACATGAGAGATTTCTATGAGAGGTTTAAATCAGTATATACTTGCGAGATAAAGGTCTGGCAGTCTGACAAGGCTCAGAGAATCTGCGAGAATTTGATAAGGCATTAAAAAGAGATGGGGTGCTTCATGTATTTAGTTATCCCAGATGTCCAAAGATCAATGCCCATATAGAAAGATATAATAGAACAATATAGGAAGAATTCATAGATAATCATCTGGACATCATCCATGACAAGAAGTCTTTTAATCAGGCTCTTGCTGATTATATTATCTTCTATAATACAAAGAGAATTCATAAATTACTTAACAAAAAAACACCGATGCAGTTTATAATTGAAAAAGGAGGAATGTCGCAAATGGTATGTATCTCATACAGAAATTAGCACTTTTCTATATATTGTGGTAAAATAATTAACTAGTAACATTGAGCTTTAATGCTTAAATGAGAGGTTTTGAGAAAAAGATAAAATTTAGATAGATTTTTATAATCATTTTAGGCTAATATATATAATGATTTTATCAGTATTTTTAATTGCAAGTTTTATTCTTCTTCCAGATAATGCTTTTGCCTGGGGACCGCTTACCCATGTATATCTGGGAAGTGAGGTCTTTTATCTTTCTACAATACTCCCGGCAAATATCTTTTGTCTTCTTACCAGATACAGGGAAGACTTTCTTTACGGAAATATAGTGGCTGATATAATCTTTGCAAAGGGTCTGCTTCCACCTGAAAAAAATTCCCATAACTGGTCAGTGGGTTTTGATATGCTTGAGCGTGCAGAAAATGACTCGCAGAAGGCCTTTGTATATGGTTATCTCTGCCATCTTGCCTCTGACACGGTAGCTCATGAAGACCTCGCATCAAAGTTAGGTTTCAACCATACAGTCCTTGAACTCAGGGCAGACAGGCTAATAGATTCAAGATACTGGCTTGAGGCAGTTACTATTAATAAAAAAATTCAGAAAAGAAATGACCTCTTTTTGAAAGACTCTCTTGAGAGTGCCATATTCTCCTTCAAGACAAATAAGAGGCTTTTCAAAGGTCTCATGTACCTATCCATACTTAACAGAAATCTAACCTCTCCACCTCCTGAGCTGTGGTCAAAGGAGATCAGAAAACTTCATGAAGAATCCCTTGACAGGATGATTGATATTCTCCTTAAAGAAAACCGCTCAAAGGTTACAAGAAAGAAACCCTTTATAGAATTCTGATAATGACAGAACACTAATGAAGGAAATGCTCGGGAGACTGAGAGCCGTCTCTGTTGAAGAGGGGCTCAGGATTATACTTGAAAATCTTCCTGAAAGAAATCTTGCCTCTGAAAGAATAAACATAGAATATGGACTCTCAAGGATACTAGCAGAGGATATTTATTCAAAAGAGGATCTTCCAGGTTTTGACCGCTCAAGTGTTGACGGATATGCGGTTATAAGCTCTGATACCTTTGGTGCCTCTGAAACAACACCACTGTATCTTGAATTGTCAGGTGAAGTAAAGATGGGAGAGGTTGCCAGGGAAAGACTTCACAGGGGAAGGGCTATCAAGATTCCTACAGGTGGTATGCTTCCTGAAGGAAGTGATGCTGTGATCATGCTTGAACATACTGCAATGGTGGATGAAAATTTAATAGAGATTCTCAAACCTGTTGCGCCTGGAGAGAATGTTATAAAAAGGGATGAAGATATAAAGGCTGGTCAGCCTGTCCTTAAAAGGGGTCATAAACTGAGACCTCATGATATCGGTGCCTTAGCAGGCCTTGGGATAACAGAGATAGAGGTCTATAAAAGACCTATTGTATCAATAATCTCAACAGGTGATGAGATAATCCCACCCCATGAAAAACCCTCTCCAGGACAGGTAAGAGATATAAATTCCTATAATCTTGCAGCACTGGTAATCGAGGCAGGCGCTATTCCAGTAAGAATGGGAATAATAAGGGATGACTACAGTCTTCTTAAAGAGACCATTAAAAGGGCACTGGAGTCCTGCCATGTTGTTCTCATAAGTGGTGGTAGTTCTGTTGGCACAAAGGATTTTACAGCCAGAGCTATAGATGAGCTTGGAAAACCCGGTATACTCTTTCACGGAGTGGCAATGAAGCCCGGCAAACCAACTATTGCAGCAATAGTGAATGATATTCCTGTTTTTGGAATTCCAGGACATCCAGCAGCAGCTACTGTCTGTTTTATTAATTTTATAAAGCCTGTTATTAAGAGACTTTCAGGTAACAGATCCGCGGAGATACCAAAAACCATAATGGCAAGACTGACAAAAAATATACCATCTCAGTCTGGAAGAACAGATTTTGTAAGGGTAAGGATTATCATGGATGGAGGAACCTTTCTGGCAGAGCCAGTCTTTGGAAAATCAGGACTTATAACAACACTAATTCATGCTGATGGGCTTGTTATAATACCACCTGAGAAGTCTGGAATACAGGAGGGTGAAAGAGTGGAGGTAATTCTTTTTGAATAACATGGTATCTTATATGTTCTTCAATAAGAGCAGTAAGCTCATTCAAAATTCTTTCAGATATCTTTATTCTCAATATACTCTTAATATCCCAGGTCAGCAGGGCATTGTAGAGCTTCTTTGTCCCCTCTGATATCTTCCTTATATCAGATGCCGGAACTGTATTTCTGACCTCTGCTGTAGCGCATTCAGAACAATAAAGTGAGCCATGAGATACATGATAGGTAGCTGTATTACTGTGACAGCCTGCACAGCGGTCAAGCTTTGGAGAAAATCCATGAATGTGGAGAAACCTCACGATATAAAAGAGGCTTAATATCAGAAAAACCTCTGGTTCCATATTCCTTCCGTGCCTTAATGTAAAAAGAAGCAGAGAAAAACTCTTCCTGTCAGGTTCTCTCTCGGGGAGAAGTCTCTCAGTAAGTTTCAGAGCCGGTGCTAATGCTGAAACCTTTCTAAGGTCTTCTCTTATATACTGAAAGGACTCAATTATATCAGAACCTGTTATTCTTAAGAGCCCCGAGCCTTCCTTCCCAAAGAGTGATATCCTTACAAAGGAGAAGGGTTCGAGACTGCTACCGAATCTGCTGCCTGTTTTGCGGGGACTTTTTGCAAATGCCTTAACAAGGCCGAGGTCTTCGGTAAAGCAGGTTATTATAAGATCAGCCTCTCCAAATACAGTGTTTCCAAGAACAATACCCCTTGTCCTTGCAAGCATCTACATTACATTGCCAAAGTCTTCTGGCTTGAGATTTCTGAGCCACTCTTCAAGCTCATCCCTGCTCCTCTTTTCAAGAACACTTTCATCTACAAGTATGGGTGAATTTGTCCTTAAAGCAATGGCAACAGCATCACTGGGTCTTGAATCAATCGGTATCTCCCTGTGTCCATCATGAAGATAGATCAGGGCAAAATAGGTATTGTCAATAATCTCCGTAACCACAACCCTCAGTAGCTTTACCCTGAGCCCTTCAAGTATGTTTTTTACAAGGTCGTGAGTAAGAGGTCTCGGTGTTACAACCCTTCCGAGAGCAAGGGCGATAGAATCTGCTTCAGGCTTACCAATCCATATAGGAAGTGTTGCTGTACCATCAATCTCCTTTAGGAGCAGGATATACATATTGCTTCTTGGATCGAAGAGAAGGCCCTCTACTTTCATCTGGATAAGCATTATTTAAACCCCAGTTCCCTCAATAAATTAATGTTATTACGCCAGTCCTTTTTAACCTTTACCCATAACTCTAAGAAAACCTTTGTACCAAGAAGACCTTCTATATTCTTCCTTGCCTCACTGCCTATTAATTTCAACCTCTGCCCTCCCTTACCTATTATTATACCTTTTTGACTCTCCCTTTCAACATATATGTTGGCCGATATATTTATTAAACCATTTTCACGCTCCTTCCAGTCAACTATCTCCACAGCAGTGCTATGAGGCACTTCCTCCTCCGTGTGCTTCATCACCTGTTCCCTTATAAGTTCGCTCACAATAAATCTCTCCACCTGATCTGTTAACTGATCCTGAGGATAATAGGGAGCGCCTTCTGGAAGAGCCTCAACAATCATTTTCAGCAAACTGTCCACACCATCACCATAGAGTGCTGATATTGGTACTATCTCTCTGAAATTAAAGATCCTGCTGTACTGATCTATCAGAGGAAGGAGTTCTGGTTTTTTAATCCTGTCTATCTTGTTTATCACAAGCATTACTGGCTTATTAACCTTCCTGAGCATTTCGAGTATCTCCATTACCCCAGGTGCTATACCCACGACCTCCTTTGAGCTCCAAGGTTCCACCATCAATAAAACAATGTCCACATCTTTTATTGCCTCTTCTGCTTCCTTTACCATGAATTCACCGAGTTTGTGGCGCGGTTTATGAATGCCAGGGGTATCAATAAATATTATCTGCGCATTTTCAAGATTTTTTATACCAATAATCCTGTTTCTCGTGGTCTGGGGTTTTTCAGTAACAGCAGCAATCTTCTGTCCAAGGATTGTGTTAAGGAGCGTAGATTTTCCTACGTTCGGTCTTCCTGTAATTGAGACATATCCTGACCTGAAACTCATTTAAATCTCTTGAGAGCTTCTTTCATCCGCGCCAGGCCCTTTTTGATATTTTCCATCGACGTTGCGTAGGAGAGCCTGATATACCTGTCATCTCCAAAGGCACTTCCGGGTACTGTTGCTACAAGGGCCTCTTTTAATAAATACATGGAAAGATCGGAGGAATTTCTAATAACAGTATTACCCGCAGATTTACCAAAAAAACTATCTATTCTTGGAAAGGCATAGAATGCACCTGTGGGTTTTATGCATGACACACCGGGTATAGAATTTAATTCACTCACCATATATATTCTACGCCTGTCAAATTCTTCAACCATTTTCCTGAGAGAATCTTGAGGACCCCTCAATGCCTCAACAGCAGCCTTCTGAGCTATTGATGTAGGATTTGATGTTGACTGGCTCTGAATAGCTACCATTGCCTTAATGATCTCCTTCGGACCGGCCGCATAACCGATTCTCCATCCTGTCATTGAGTAGGACTTTGAAAGACCGTTGACCACTATGGTTTTCTCTTTTATTTCAGGTCCCAGTGAAGCAATACTTATATGAACAGCATCATCATAAATAAGCTTTTCGTAAATCTCATCTGAGATGATTATGATATTATGCCTCAGGCATATCTCTGCTATTGCTTCAAGATCTTTTTTTGTATATGTAGTACCGGTTGGATTGGATGGTGAATTAAGGATAAGTGCCTTTGTCCTTGATGTAATTACTTCTTTAAGTACATCAGATTTTAATATAAAAGAATTCCTCTCATCAGTTTTTACAAATACTGGAGTAGCATCATTAAGAATTACCTGATCCGGATAGGAAACCCAGTAAGGTACAGGGATTATAACCTCATCTCCCTTCTCAAAAAGTGCCTGGGCAATATTGTAAAGGCTGTGTTTTGCTCCACAGGAAATGACTATCTCTTCCCTGGTATAGGAGAGATTGTTATCTATCCTCAGCTTCTCAATAATTGCATCCTTTAGTTCATTTATTCCTGAGGCAGGAGTGTATTTTGTAAACCCCTCCCTTATTGCTTTTATGGCAGCCTCTTTAATGTTTTCAGGTGTATCAAAATCAGGCTCACCTACTCCAAAATTTATTACATCCTTTCCCTCATCATTCATAGCCTTTGCCATTGAATCTATGGCAAGTGTGGGCGAAGGTTTGACCCTTTTTGCTCTGTCAGAAAGCATGGCCTCCTCTCCTTTCCCTTATTCTCATTAATGTATCGATAAAATCCTGATTGCCGGGGTCCTTTTTTACAGCCTCCTGAGCGAGCTCCTCTGCCCTATCAAGATCTTTATTTAATATATAGTAAAGCCAGGCAAGATTATTCATTGCCCTCGGATCAGATGTCTTCTTAATGGCCTTACGATAAGCCCTCTCTGCTTTTTCATAATCTCCCATTTTAAAATAGAGATTTCCAATGTACAGATAGGCGATGTCAAGCTTTCTTGCAGCTGTTTCATATTCTCTGAGTGCCGCATCGTACTCTGCCTTCTCCTCATAGCTCAATCCGAGATTTATATGTTCTTCGGGACTTAGCGGATCCGTAAGGATTATGATTCTTGGAAGACCGCAGGAGCTTATAAAAAGTATAATGATGCTAAAAAAGAGTAATCCGTAACCGCTGATGGGTGATAGCTTAAAGTTTATGAGATTTTTTAGGTCACTGATTACGGATAAACCCTTACGTATCAAGGCACTATGATGAGCATCCAGTAATCTGTCTTTTTCCATATCCTTTCCAGTTCTTCATAAGAAATGAACTCATCTGATTTTCGGCTGTTTACTATTATACCTTTTTCGTTATAACCTTTTACCACCAGAAAATGATCAAGCTCATAAACATAAAATCCATAGGTGACAAGTATAATGGGTGGTATTTTGCTATCAATAAATCTTTTTAGCTCTTCAATACTTCCCCTTTTCTTTAAAGTTGTAAAACCTTTATTTCTCGCATAGAGCTCAAGGTCTATTCCAAGAGTACCTCTGGCATAGGGGCTGTAAATTGAATTAATAATCTCCTGAAGTGTTACCTCTCCAAGACCCTTTGTCCTGTGCCAGTAATTAAGCACTGATGCAAGAGAGGCAGGTCCACATTCATAGTCAGACTGTTTGTAAAAAGGAACATCAATGACAACAGAATTATTAATAATAGAAGCACCTGATGCACAGGAAAAAATAAAGGCCGGGGTTAAAATTAAAATAAGCGCTCTTATCCTAACCCCGGCCCCCATTCTTTATTTTGTAATGACCACCTTGTGACCCATGAGCTGAAGAAGCACAACTATGAGAATGGCTATGATTAAAAGGGCTATTATTACACCGAGGGCATCCTTACCAACCTTCAGCTGGTCAATCTGCATGGCAAGATTGTGTATCTCCTGATCACTGAGCTGTGAAAGCCTTGACATAATTTCTTCCTCGGTGAAACCCAGATCCTGAAGTCTCTGCTTCACAATCTTATGTTCCAGAACAGTCTGGATTTTCTCAAGGTCCTGAGCCCTGTCTGTAGAGGTAAGCTTCATTACCTCAGAGGGCACAAAGGCTGCCTCAACTCTTGGAGCGATTCCAATGATAAACATTGCTATTACAAGATAACATGCAACAGTCTTCTTAAACATACCTTCACCCCCTTTCTTTAAAATTTTAAATATTATACAAAAGACCTTGCTTTTTTTAAAAGACTTAAAATCATCACTTTAATTCTGACCGTTGCGTTAGAAGTGTATGATTTCATGTAAATAAAAAATAGAGTGATTAGAAAATAGTCCTCAGGGTCTAAGAGCGACAGGATCTAAGACCAATCCATACTATTTGACTCTTTTTAAATTAAATGGTATATTTTATTCATGGTTATAGTACTGGTAATATTCTTACTTGTACAGCCAGCCGGTCTTTTTGCCGATATTTATCAGTACATTGATGATGATGGCACAATATGTTTTACTGACTCACCACCCAAAGGCAAAAAGACCATCCCTGTTTATTCAAATTTAAAAAAGGGCTCTCCAAAAAAGAATACCAGAAAGGACAATATTGTACTCACCTCTTATAGAAAACCTGTTCCATTTTTTTATGAAAATCTGGCCATAGAAATAGCAAGGGAACATTCCTTAGATCCAAACCTCATAAAGGCGGTCATAACAGCTGAATCAAACTGGGATCCTTTTGCTGTTTCAAAAAAAGGTGCAATGGGTCTAATGCAGCTCATGCCGTCCACAGCACAGCTCTTAAATGTAAAAAATCCCTATGACCCCGAAGAGAACATAAGAGCAGGTATCAGGTATCTCAAATATCTCCTTGAAAAATTCGATGGAGATATAATTCTTGCCATTGCTGCCTATAACGCAGGACCAACAATCGTGGAGAAATTCGGCAGAATCCCACCTATAAATGAAACCCTTCAGTATGTAACGAAGGTTCTTCACCTAAGTGGATACAGTAAAAGAATGGAGCTTAAACCTCCAAAGAAAAAAAAGGAAGAGATATACATGATTAAACTGTCAGACGGCTCTGTTTTATATACAAACTCTGGAATAAGCTCTCACTTGACAAGATAATGCTGTGTCAGGTTCAATATGCCATGACATAGCAGAATAATTATCACACATAACGGATCAGTAATCGCGAGCTTCACACATACTTCAGAATTAAATCATAGACAAGATTTTGATCTCGGAGGTTTTTTGAAAGAACAGATTGAAAAGATAAGAGAAGAGATACTTCAACTCAAAGAAGAAAGGGATGCACTGATCCTCTCCCATAATTATCAGAGAGAAGAGGTTCAGGACATAGCGGATTTTGTAGGCGATTCCCTCGAGCTTTCAAGAACTGCTGCTACAAAAAAATGCAGTGTCCTTGTATTCTGCGGTGTTGACTTCATGGCAGAGAGTGCATCAATACTTTCACCGGAGAAGACCGTACTGCTTCCGGAATTGAACGCAAATTGCCCCATGGCGGCCATGGTTACGGT
>JAOACK010000049.1:0-244 GCA_026417875.1 Thermodesulfovibrionales bacterium
GTCTATGCTGTCATAAGGCCTGAACTGAGCCTTGCCTAACATCGCAAGTACCTTGGTTATCGCCGCCGTAAGCGTGGTCTTGCCATGGTCTACATGCCCTATCGTGCCTATGTTTACATGGGGCTTTACTCTCTCAAATTTGGCCTTTGCCATCTGTACCTCCGATTCTGGATTTTAAAGAGGGAAACAAGGCTTCCCCTTTAGATCCGCAAAATTATTATAAAATATTTACTCTTTCAATTTC
>JAOACK010000049.1:254-14897 GCA_026417875.1 Thermodesulfovibrionales bacterium
GGATTGAACCGCTTACCTCGTCCTTACCAAGGACGTGCTCTGCCAACTGAGCTACATGGGCGTGGAGCGGGAAACGGGATTCGAACCCGCGACCCTCGGCTTGGAAGGCCGACGCTCTACCGCTGAGCTACTCCCGCATTATTAATAAATTGTTTAAACCATTCAAAAAGTTTGAACAGCTTAAACACTTATAAATGGAGAGGGGAGGATTCGAACCTCCGAAGGCATAAGCCGGCAGATTTACAGTCTGCTCCCTTTGGCCACTCGGGAACCTCTCCACTTGAAAATCAGGAGTCAGAGTATTTTGCCGACTCCCTGTATCTCACCTCTTCTATCTGGAGCCACCAGAGGGATTCGAACCCCCGACCCGCTGATTACAAATCAGCTGCTCTACCTGCTGAGCTATGGTGGCTTTTAAAAACAGAGAGAAAATAAGCAGTCTTTAATAGTTTATGCAACAATATTATAACAAGTCAAGTTTTAAAAAACAAGGTTAAAATTTTCCCGGATATCAGAGTAGGATCAAATCATCCTCTGTCTCAACGCCTCAAATACTATTATACCGGTTGCAACAGAGACATTCAAAGAATTAACCTTTCCAAGCATGGGAATAAATACTATCTCATCACATAGTTTAAGCACCGTCTCTCTTATACCCCTTCCCTCAGAACCCATAATAAGACCAATCTTTCCTCTGAGGTCTACCTGCCACAGATTCTTCTCTGCCTTTATATCTGCACCGATAATTGTGAAACCTTCTTTTTTAAAGGCATTAATTGAATATTTAATATTATTTTCCATAACAATATCCACATATTCATAGGCACCTGCAGAGCTCTTTATCACCTCTGGCGAGATTCCAGCCTGTCTGTATTTCTGAATAACAACTCCATCTGCACCAGCAGCATCAGCAACCCTAAGTATTGCACCGAGGTTTCTTGGATCTTCTATCTCATCAAGGATAATAACAAGTGCTGATTCCCTAGATTCTATCTTTTTTAGAAGATCTCCTGTATCAAGCACTTTCTTCTTCTTCACAAGGGCGGCTACTGATTGATGTCCTTTTTGAAAGCGGACATCAAAAAAGGAGTTCTCGACCCATTTAACAGTAATATTTGCCTTTTTTGAAAGTTCAAGGATCTCTTCAAGACCTTTTTTTCTTGTTTCAGATATATAGAGCTCCTTTACCCTTCTGGCTCTGAGTGCCTCCTTTACAGGATTTAGACCACAGATCATTTCATAGTCTGATCTTCCACTCTGTTTTGTCACGTTTATCCTCTAAAATAATACCTTTTTCTTCGAGCTCCTTTCTTATTGCGTCAGCGGTCTTAAAATCCTTAAGCCTTCTTGCCTCAGCCCTGAGCCTTATCCTTTCATTTATATAGTCCTCTGTAACATCTATTCCCTTCATACGTGCCATGGCTAGATACCACTGTCTCGGGGTTTTCTGGAAGATATTAAGAACATGCCCGATTTCCTTTATCTCCTCAACTGCTTTTTTTATTAGCTCAACTGACTTTCTTCCCTCAGGAGATCTGTCTATGAATCTGTTAAGCTCCTTTATAAATTCAAAAATATGGCCGATAGCAAGGGCTGTATTAAAGTCATCATCCATTGCATCTTTAAAACTATCCTTAAATCTCTTGATTGCCTCTTCAAATTCTGGATAATCCCTATCACTATCTTCCCTCTTAAGCTCAAGAAATTCCTGAACCCTTTCCATGGTATTATAAAATCTCTCAAGGGAATTAACAGCCTCTTTTAAGGAATCCTCTGAAAACTCCACAGGGCTTCTGTAATGGGTTGAGAGAAGAAAGAATCTCAAAACTTCAGGATCATATTTATTCAATACCTCCCTGATTGTAAAGAAATTTCCAAGGGATTTTGACATCTTCTCCTTATCCACTGTAATAAAGCCATTGTGAATCCAGTATTTTGCAAGTGGCTTTCCTGTATAAGCCTCAGACTGGGCTATCTCATTTTCATGATGAGGAAATATCAGGTCTGCACCTCCACCATGGATATCAAAGGTGGCACCGAGATTCTTCATAGACATGGCACTACATTCTATATGCCAGCCTGGCCTTCCAGGACCCCATGGACTCGGCCATGATGGCTCTCCTGGTTTTGATGCTTTCCAGAGCGCAAAATCCATGGGATCCTTCTTTCTCTCATCCACCTCCACACGGGCTCCAGCAAGCATGCTTGAACGATCACGCTTTGAGAGTTTTCCATATTCTGGAAAGGATGACACAGAGAAATAAACATCACCATCAACCACATAGGCATGTCCCTTCTCAATAAGGATTTTAATGACTTCTATCATCTCATTTATATACTCTGTAGCCTTTGGCTCAATATCTGCCCTCTCCACACCGAGGGCATCCATATCTCTGTAAAACTCCTCTGTATATTTTCTTGCTACCTCATCCCAGGGAATGCCCTCCTCCTTTGCCCTCTTTATAATCTTGTCATCAATATCTGTAAAATTTCTTACGAAGGTAACATCATAACCTCTGTACCTGAGATACCTTCTTATAACATCAAACACTACTGCACT
Source organism: Thermodesulfovibrionales bacterium (assembly GCA_026417875.1). Taxonomy (NCBI): domain Bacteria; kingdom Pseudomonadati; phylum Nitrospirota; class Thermodesulfovibrionia; order Thermodesulfovibrionales; species Thermodesulfovibrionales bacterium. The sequence goes on from JAOACK010000049.1 coordinate 2,815, forward strand.
CCTTGCATGGCCCACATGGCAGTAATCATAAACAGTGACTCCACAGACATACATCCTCACCTTCTTATCATCAAGGGGAATAAATTCTTCTTTCCTTCCTGTAAGGGTATTGAATACTCTCATCCTGCCTCCTCTGCCTTCAAGTTTTTCAATCCTCCTTTCAAGGTCTGAGAGCTTCTGCTCAAGGAAATGAAACCTCTCCTCAACAGGGTCCGGTATGTGCACGTGGTCAAGCATCTCCACAACACCTTCTTCCATAAATCTCAGTGTCTTTTTCTTGATAACCCTGCCCGGTACACCTACAACTATTGAATGGTCAGGCACAGATTTCAGGACCACAGAATTTGCTCCAATCTTAACATAATCTCCTATTTTTATATTTCCAAGTATCTTTGCACCAGCTCCCACCACCACATGGTTTCCCAGTGTAGGATGTCTCTTGCCTTTTTCCTTTCCCGTTCCACCAAGTGTAACACCCTGATAAAGAAGGCAGTCCTCTCCAATCTCAGCTGTCTCACCTATCACCACTCCCATTCCGTGATCAATAAAAAATCCAGGACCGATCTTTGCACCAGGATGAATCTCTATGCCTGTAAGGAATCTTGCTATTGCAGAAAGTATTCTCGGAATGAGAGGAATCTTTAATTTCCATAGTGCATGGCTTATCCTGTGAATAAATATTGCATGAAATCCTGGATAGGTGAAGATCACCTCCAGGGCATTTCTGGCAGCAGGGTCCCTATCAAATACTGCCCTGAAATCCCTCTTTACTGCGCTCCAGAATCCCATAATTTTTCACACTTCCTGTTTCCTTATGGTGGAAATTTCAATCTCTTTACTGAAGGCCTCTTTTGTTACCTGTTGAGCAGAAAAAAGGAAATCTACTTACCCAAGTTTCTTTCAAAAAGTCTATCCTCGTAATCATCAAGATTAACAGGTCTCTTAAGCATAATACTCAGTTTCATTAATTTAAAGTTCAATTCCCGTATTTTCTTGAGCCTCTTTTCGTCATCATCAATGGTATTTATGAGATCCTTTAAAGAAACTATCTCCTTTTTCAGTTCTAACTCAGGAGGAAGATAGCCTGTGTTTTTCAGAATCCTGTAAGCCATCCTCAGGTCTTCAGGGATGAGTGAGTCATCATCAAGATTGAGAGGTTTTCCTTTATTGGGAAGGTTATCAAAATCACCTCGCTCCATTGCCTCACGGATGCGCTCCTCAGCTATCCTCTTTAAAAAATACATAAAAAATTATAACACAGAGAAGGTTATGATTATCTTTTAGAGGCATCAAGGACAGTTATTCCAACCAGTTCATTTTCTTTATACCTTAAAAGTATTCCATCATCTGTCATTTCTGAATCTGTAGCCTTCTGGGGTCTTTTAAAGCTTATATAAAGCACATCCGCCTCCTCATCATAATCAATCCACATCCTTCTCTGAGGAAATCTTAACAGGGAATGAGTTGCCTTTAAAATCTCTTCTACTGTCTCTTTCTTTAAGGCTTCTGCCATACTATCACCTCTTTCTTAAATTTTATTTTTGAAGTAAAGTAAGCTTAATAATAAAACCATCCTCTTTGTTCAGTTCTTTATAGACTACAGCAAGAAATTTATTTTCCTTCTTTTTTAATGCAATAAGCGCATCCCCATAGCCTCTTATTATAATCTCAGGGTCTTCCACTGTATTCAAAACCTCATCATAATATCCCGAAAGATCATCGTGGTTTTCTACAATATGAAACCACCTTTCCTCAGTAAGTCTTATAGGAACATTGTTAATAGATTTTATTATATCCATCTAAACTCGAATCTCGCCGATAAAAATCTATCAGTCATCTACTGAGCAAACTCAACCTCTTTAAAAAATCCATAAAAAATTATAACATATATGTCATCCTTTAAAATCAGGAGGTAGGAGATGAAAATAAAGGTAAAAAACCCGATTGTCGAGATGGATGGAGACGAGATGGCAAGGGTTATATGGAAGATGATAAAGGAAAATCTGATTCTCCCCTATCTTGATATTGAGCTTAAATATTTTGACCTCGGAATCCTTAGCAGGGATGAAACAGAAGACAGGATTACGGCGGAGGCTGCAGAGGCGATAAAGCTCTACGGTGTTGGTGTAAAATGTGCCACAATAACACCAAATGCAGATCGGGTTAAAGAATTCAATCTTAAAAAGGCATGGCCCAGTCCGAATGCCACAATAAGGGCAATACTTGATGGAACGGTCTTCAGAAAACCAATTACAGTTAAAAACATCCCTCCCCTGGTGAAAACATGGAAAAGACCCATAATTATTGGAAGGCATGCCTACGGAGACATATATAAATCAGCAGAGTCATTCATAGAAAAAAGCGCAAAGGTTGAATTAAAAATCTCCTATGATGACGGCTCAGAAGAGAGCATACCTGTCCACAGATTCAGTGGCTCTGGAATTGTCATGGCAATTCACAACACAGACAGCTCAATAAGGAGTTTTGCAAGAGCCTGCATAAACTATGCAATTGACCAGAAGGTTGACATATGGTTTGGGGCAAAGGACACCATTTCAAAAACCTATCATGGAAGGTTCAGGGACATTTTCAGTGAAGAGATAGATGCAAGAAAAACAGAACTTGAAGAGGCTGGCATTCATTATCGCTACATGCTTATTGATGACGCAGTTGCTCAGGTCCTTAAATCAGAAGGCGGGATACTCTGGGCATGCATGAATTATGATGGAGATGTGATGAGCGACATGATTGCCACAGGTTTTGGAAGCCTTGGCATGATGACCTCAGTGCTCGTAAGCCCTGATGGAAAATTTGAATACGAGGCTGCCCATGGCACAGTTGTCAGACATTACAGACAGTATCTTAAAGGAGAACCGACATCAACAAATCCTGTAGCATCCATATTTGCCTGGTCAGGAGCTCTAAGAAAAAGAGGAGAACTTGATAAAACAGATGAACTAATTAAATTTGCAGAGGCTCTTGAAAAGGCAGTAACCAATACCATAGAGTCAGGCGTAATGACAAAAGACCTCATAACACTTGCAGAACCAAAGGTTGAAAGATACGCCCTCACAGAGGAATTTATCGATGCCGTAAAGAAAGAACTGGATAAAAGCCTTTTTTCCACCTCGCAGGTGTAAAAATTTTATTCCAGGCAGAGGGATTTTATTTTTGATATCTCTCTCTGATAGTCGATCCTTGATAATACAAATTTTCTGTATTGTTCTTTTTCTATATGCAGATAATCGCTGAAATCACATATCCTTTTATTATAAGGTATAAGGTCAATAAATTCTCTGTAAGAAGAAAATTTCCAATCCTCGGGTTTCTGAACTAGATCATCACTCGTAGGATTTAAGTGAATATATCTTGTTAAATGATATAATTGTTCATCAGTGTTAACCAGAACCTTTTTGAATCTGCTCTAAAGAGGGGACCTTTACGCCCGTATCTTGTGTTGAAGTACCTTGTATAACTGTTTAAAATCCTGGCAATGTAGAAAGAAATTCCCTTCTTCTTTTCCTCGCTTAATATTAAGTGAAGATGGGTGGGCATAAGACAGTAGGCTATTATTTTGACCAGGGGATTCCGTGAAATGGAGTACTTCGTAAAAAATCTATCCTTATTTTTTGACGCATGAAAGAGAGAATACTTAGCAGGCGGATTTTCTATCCTGTAAAAATTCAGAAGTTCTCTCATCCTTTCATAATCAGCAGCGGTTCTAAAAATCCTGTATCCCTCAATACTCTTCGTAAATACATGATAGATTGTGCTCATGTTGTTTTTACCTGTTGCGTCTGCTTTTCCCGCCGTCGCCATTTTTTACACCTGCGAGGTGGAAATTTTCGGCATAAAAAAGCGGCGGGCTTAAGCCCGCCGCTACTTGTTTTAATATCTTTTTAGATATTAGAAGCTGAGGACTATACCGTGCCTGAATGCCCAGGCATCATCAGCATTGTTACCCCAGGCATCTCCTGCAATGAGATAACCGCCCTCTATAAAGTACCTGAGGTTCTTGTCAAGCTGATAGCTGATCTTCGGGTCAATTTCAATACCTATATCACTGTCATTACCTGGACCGAAGTCCTCAATAGCCCTGAGCCAGTAGAGGTCAAGGGATGCCGTAAGATTAGGTATAGGCTTTGCTGATGCACCGAGCTTCACATACATTGTATTGCAGAGACCACCGCTTAAATCTCCACAGGCATTTATGGTGCTATATTCGTAGACATAAGTGAAGTGAACATCTGCACCAAGAGAGGTCAAGAAATTATTGATCTCATCATCAGTCGGGTCGTCATCACCACTACCATAGGCAAACTCAAGTGTAAGTGTAAGGGGGTCAACCTTTATGTCTGCACCTGCAAGGAATGCCCAGCCAGTAATGTCATATTCGGTAGCTCCTTCATCTATTGTTCCGAGCTGTTTTTCTATATCTGCCCTGAGTGTAATCATATCAAGGTTGAATGTTCCCCTTAAACCAATATTCCAGATGTGAGCATAGTGATTTGTGTTATTATTATATGCCCTGTCATCCACATAGGTTACATCACCGCTAATTGAGCCATTAGGAAGCTTGTAACCAAAGAGTACACCATAGGCATCTGCATCATCAGAAATTCCATTGTCACCCTCGTTGAACTTAATTGTGTGTAATCCGATATTAAGCTCCTTTGTAGGGTCCATGGAGATAAATATTGCATCATCACCGAATTTTGTGTGGTCAAAGAAGAGCTTGTTTCCAAGTGCAAGTGGCATATGACCTATCTTTATGCTTGCAGGAATGCCGAGAAGTCCTGTTCCCTTGTGCTCTATCCATGCCTGAAGAATATTGAACTGACCACGCTTAGAATTACCTTTGGTAAATGCGCCTCTTGCACCATCACCACCTGCACCCCAGGTATAATTGTCGGATGTAGGACCGTTCCCTGCCTCAACCTGGATAAAGCCCTTTGTATTTGGTGTTACCTGGGCATCAACAGAGAGCCTTATCCTGCCATCATAGTAAGAAGCATCTTCATCCCTGCTATTACCAACAGCTGTACCTGGGTCTGGTCCATCAAGATGCATATCGCTGTTAAAATCAACCTCTCTGATCTCACCCCTTGCCCTGATCTCACCACCAAGGGTTATCTGGGTTGTGCCTTTTGCAATGACAGCCTGTGTGTCTGCTGGTATTTCAGCTACAACTGCAAAAGCCATTGTACTTAGTCCAAGGACAAATATTAAACCTGCAACTAATGCTAAAAACTTTTTCACCTACGCCTCCTTAAAAGCCTCAGTGAATCTTCCTGCCAAAGGCAGGTTAAAAATTTCTTAACTCATTAATCCTGAATCTCAATAATTTATCACACTTTTTTTATCTCTGCCTCTCACCTCCCTTTCACACGAGATACACCCTCTTATGAGGGAATTATAATGAAAAACAATTGTTATGTCAAGCTTATCTCAAGCCTTTTTAATGTTTAAACCAGAGGGTCAAGATTATTGTTATCCAACCAGCCAGAAGAAGACCAATAATCCATCTGAATCTGCTGTCAAACTCCTTCCTTAACTCCTTTATCTCTGACCTTAAACTGCTCTCTACCTTCTGTATCTCTAACCTTAAATCGCTCTCTACCTTCTTTATCTCTGACCTTAAACCATTATCTACCTTCTCTATCTCTGACTTTAAACTTCCTTCTGAACTATAGATGGCATTACGAACTACCTCAAGAACCTCCTCTACTTTGTCTATCCTTTTGTGAATCTGGTCAAGTTCCCTTACAACAAAGTATAAGGCATCTATCCTTTGAATCTCGGGTTTTTCTTCCTTCTGCGTCTCTTCCATCACTGCCTTCCTACTACAAGCTTCTCTATAAGACCTTTGAGAAAATTGAGCTCATCCCGCTGAGTCTCAAGACTCTGCTTCACTACCTTCACCTCATGACCTAAAAACCATAGATTCCTTATTACAAAACCTATCAGTATAAGGGCTATCCCTATAAAGGTGCCAAAAAGCCAAAACATCGTCTCCCTAAGGTCATCTATGCGATTGTTAAGGCTGTCTTTTGTCTCTTCAAGAAGTTTTATCACCATCTGGATGTCTTCCTTCGTGGCATAATCACGCTGCTGAGAACCTGCTGAAAAAGGTAAAAATAAAAAACTCAGAAAAAGGATTATGCCTACTAACCTACCCATCACTGCCTTCCTACTACAAGCTTCTCTATAAGACCTTTGAGAAAATTGAGCTCATCCCGCTGAGTCTCAAGACTCTGCTTCACTACCTTCACCTCATGACCTAAAAACCATAGATTCCTTATTACAAAACCTATCAGTATAAGGGCTATCCCTATAAAGGTGCCAAAAAGCCAAAACATCGTCTCCCTAAGGTCATCTATGCGATTGTTTGTGTCATCTATGCGATTGTTGATCTGCTCATTAAGAACCCTCATATCCTCTCTTAATGCCTTTATATTTTCTCGCATCTCTTCCCTGAGACGCCTTATATCTTCCTTTGTTACTGGCTCTGAATAAATATAAGAAGGTAAAAAGAAACACAGAAGAATGGCGCAAACAGGTTTTAATAAAATTACTCTTTTAATCATAAAAATTTATATCACAGCTACAGTAAAGGTGTCAAGAAAAATTTTGTTAAATTTTTGTAAAAATTTGTTTACACAATTGTGTTAAAATTCATTATGAAACTTCTTCACAGGCTTATTTACAGGGAGATATTTTTTCATCTCCTGATCGGAATCCTCGCAATTAATACCATCATAATGGTTGAAAAACTCATAAGGGTATCAAAGGTGCTATCAGGTATTGCAGGACCTTCTGACATGGCAAGAATCATCCTGCTCATACAGCCACAGATGCTTGTTATAACAATTCCGGTTGCCTTTCTTATAGCTATACTGCTTGTCTTTGGAAGGATGAATATGGACAATGAGTTAATTGCAGCTGCTTCCTCAGGTATAAGCCTCAGGGAAATATCCCTGCCTGTGCTTAAAACAGGGGTCCTTCTTCTTGTATTCACGCTCTTTGTAAGCACCACTTTAGCACCTCTGGGAAACAGGAGATTAAGAATGGAGATAAACAGTCTTCTTAAAAAGGGAATATCAAAAAAGATCGAGGAAAAGACCTTCACTGACCTGGGAGAGATGGTCATATATACGGATAAAAGGAATGGAAAACTTCTTGAGGATGTTTTTATTTATTTAAAGAATAAGAATGGTGTGCTTACAGCAAAAAGGGCATTTATAAGAACAGAGGGTACAAATGTACTTATGGAGCTTTATGATGGTCTTATAAGTATCGTGAGAGACAGTAAGAAGACTGATATTTACTTCGGTAAATACACACTCTCAGGCATTTTTTCTATCAGGGGACTCTCAAAAAAACCCGGTGAGCTCATGCCCCATCAGCTCCTTGAGGAGGCAGGAAAGGCTGAAAAGAAGAAGTCTCTATCCTATATGAGCGAATTTTACAGGAGGTTTACCTATCCTTTTTTTAATATACTTATTGCTCTTACTGGACCGGGGCTCAGTCTTCTTGCAGGCAGGACAGGAAGATTCGGCGGTCTGGCTATCGGGCTGTTATTCTTTGTTGTCTATTACATGCTTACAGTATATTCTGAAGGTCTGGTAGAGGCGGGGAAATTGAGCCCCTTAGGTGGCAGCCTATTGCCTGTTGTTGCAGGTCTTGTTACGGGAATAGTAGTTTACATGAGGAGTCTCAAAAGGTGAAAATTGTTGAACGTTATCTCCTGAATTCTTTTTTAAAGGTTTTTTTAATACTTCTTTCCTCTGTAACTTTACTTGCAGGAGTTATAGAACTCCTTGAAAGGTATCCTGATATATCAGAGCATGAGCCTCCTTTCTCTAAGGTAGCAATCTATATTCTATCAAGCCTGCCAGCCTACGGTGGTTATCTCCTTCCAATGGTTTCTTTTCTTTCAATTATATACAGCCTGGGCATCGCATCAAAACACAGAGAGATAGTGGTTATTCAGGCTTCGGGTGGAAGATTGAAGGAGGTCTTTAAACCCCTTGTTATAGGAGGCATTATAATTACTCTTTTAAGTGGTGTTTTTACAAATATCGTTATGCCATGGTCTAAAAAACTCTCGAGACTAACTCTTGAAGATATTACCGGACAACCTCATAGGAAGGGGATGCTTGAGACATCTCAGGGAATATGGTTTCGTTCAGAAGATAAGATAATAAGGATAGGGATTTATGAACCCCAGAGATCAGAGGCAATGGATATAGGTATATATGAGTTTAAAGATGGCTCTCTTATAAGCAGGATTGAGGCAGAAAAGGGAATCCTCAGGGAAAAGGAATGGAATCTAAAAAATGTCAGGGTCTATAACTGGAGAGAACCAGAGGGGTCACGCTATTATGAGAATTTTAAATTCTACACATCAAGATATGCCCTGAGACTTCTTAAGACAGAGATATCTCCAGAGGAGATGGATTCATCAAGGCTCTGGAAGTACATAAGGGCACTGAAAAAATCTGGACTCAGGAATGTGAAAGTGGTTGCAGATCTTAATCTCAGGCTGAGCCTTCCTTTTGCATGTCTTGCAATGCTTCTTACTGGTATGTATATCGGTTCAAGCAGGAGCATTTCAGGACTTGTGGGTGCAGGTATAGGTATAGTTATAAGTATATTTTTCTGGTTCAGCACAACCTTTATGCTAAGTCTGGGTTATTCAGGGGTGCTACCAGCATGGCTTGCACCATGGATAATACCACTTCTTAGCACATGCACCGGTATTTATCTTTATAGCAGGATTAAATAGTTACCTTCGGAGCTCTGTAAGAATGTGGATTATCTGGTCAAGGGAGTGGATTGATCCATCCTTGAGGGATTTATAGTCCTCCTTGTGCTCTAGTGATAGCCTGTCAAGACGATCATAAAGCTGGTCTAAACGGGAATTGAGGGACCTTTGATCATCTTTAAGAGCATTCATATCTCTTTTGTCTTTCATTAACTACTTAATAAACAATTTCAAGGGTTACTTTCTTTACTATCTAATTGACTTATTTTTTCATCATGCCTCGGATATTTTTCAGAACCCTTGAATTCTTTCATTATCTCCACTCCTGCTGATGTGCCCAGCCTTGCAGCACCTGCATTGATAAGCTCCAGTGCCTGCTTCAGAGTCCTTATACCGCCTGATGCCTTTATTTTAAGAGAATCACCAGCTATCTGCCTTATTATCCTCAGGTCATCAAGTATCACACCCCTTGAGGTAAAGCCTGTGGAGGTTTTTATGAATTCTGCTCCTGTCTTAAGAACAATCTCTGTTGCCTTTCTTATCTGGTCTTCACTGAGAAGCCCTGTTTCTATGATTATCTTGCGGATTATACCCTCAGTAGCAATGATAATATCCCTTAATTCTCTGAGAAGTCTGTTCCATTCACCTGACATCGCAAGACCTATGTTCATAACTATATCAAGCTCATCTGCTCCACTGAGCACTGCATCCATTGCCTCATAAAGCTTTGCCTCCTTGGTACTTGCACCAAGGGGAAAGCCTATAACTGTGCATACCTTTACATTACTTTCTTTAAGGAATTCCTTTGCAAGGGATACATAGCAGGGATTTATACAGACAGCATAGAAGTTGTAATGCCCTGCCTCTTTGCAGATTCTTTCAATATCCTGAATAGTTGCCTCTGGTTTAAGGAGGCTGTGGTCAATATACGAATTGAGAGGTATCATCTCATCTGCCTCGCCTCTTTTAAACCCTCTTTAATAATCATAAAAAAGATAATGGTGAATCCAAGAAGGATTCCAAAGACATCAGCAATCCGCTTCCAGATTAGTATAAAGAGTAGGGCAAAGAGACCGATAAGTCTGAAGGTACTGAATATTATATACCTTCCAGTAATCCTCTGTCCCCCTGTTATAGATGAGACATTCTTAACTATTGCCCTGAGATTGAGGATACCGGCAAGACTTCCCACAAAAACTCCAAGGGAAAATTTAAGATTTCCTGCAAGGATTGCTGAAAGAACAATAGCAATTAGGGTTAGCAAAATGGATTGTTTCACTATCCTTTTAAAAAGCTCCATACTTTGCTCCTGAGGTCATACTATTTCCTCACAAATCTGAACAATTCCCTGAAACCGGCTATTAGTCCAAAGACAAGAAATATCCACTTCAGAAAATCTGTTCCAAGCAGACTATCAAGACCGTATCCTATTGCAAAGCCTATGAAGGTAGCAAAGACAAGCTGAAGCCCTACTGCCGAGGCAATAAGAAGCTGTTTAAGCGGTGAACCTTCATTCTTTTTTTCAGACATAATCCTCCTTTATCTTATCATATGCTGCGGAACTTTTCGCCAGAAAGCACCAGAAATATGAAAAAGCTCACTTTATTATAGTCCGGCAAGCTCCTCATACTCTGCCTCAAGGAATTCCTTAAGCAGAGCAGGTGTCTCTCTGTAAAAACCTGTTTCTGCGCTGGATATAACCCTTTCACAATACTGAGGAATCCAGCTAATGATGTGTTCTTCAAAAAACCTTCTGAATATATCCTGAAGGTCATTCTCCACTAAATAACTAACAAATATAAGTTCCACTGAAAGGTGGTCTGGAGGAAGGGCTAGCTCTTCATCCAGCATAACTCCTGTTGAGTGGTAAATTGTCTCCACTTCTACGGGGATATTTTCTATGGCTTGATGATGAATGGATTCAATTGGAACAAGATCTTTATTAAGAACAAAGAGATGGAAGAAATCCCTCCTTATCTCATCTAAAGGTTCATCAAATTTAAGACCAAAAACATCTTTTATATGAAGGATAAAATCATCAGAAGGTTCATGAAGAAAAAGCCCGGCAAAGAGTCTGTAAAGTTCTGCCCTTTCATATTTTTCAAAAATATCGAGGGAAACCATAGATTATTTTACATTTTTATATAATCTGATGGAACAGGGATGACAAAAGGCTTTCTGGTGAGAGGTTTTTCCTTTACGATTACCACTGTCCTGACATCTTCTATAGCCATATCCTGAAGTGAGGTCCCTGAACTCAAGGAATGAGTTCACCGTCTTATACTAATGAGTATACAACAGTTCAAAACATTCAGTTTAAACTGCTCGGGACAGTGAACTTATTGCTTTCGTTCCCTAAGGGCTGCGGCTGGAGATTTTGACTCCGCTGCACTGTCGACTGACCTGACAATTTTAAAGTTATGATTAATGACTCTCTTTAAATTCAAAAACAGGGAATATCCTTGAAAGAATCCAGAAAAGAACAAAAGGCATTACGAGCACAATGAGCATTCCAAAAAAACCTTCCTTGAAGGTCTCGATATTATGAGGGATAATGGGTAAATGATAATGCATGTATCCAGAAAAGGAAAGCGAAAAGGACTGTCCTCCAATAACTACATTCCATCTCATCATGAACACACCAAAGAGGACAAGTAAAAGGGTAATTACTGCCCTTCTGATTGTAAGCCCGGGAATTAAAAGTAATATAAAGGGAATAAGATTTCCAACTGTATATTGAAGAATAAATATATTTACAAAGTCCTTTCCGTATATTACGGTTCTCAGGACATCCCAGGATTTAACAGCAGTATAACCCCTGAAGACAAGGTCAAGAAGCTCAAGGCTTATTGCAAATATCATGAAGAATATTAGGTATTTTGAGGTCATCCTTATCTCATTTAGCTCAACTCCTCTAATCTCCTCTCTCAGGTGATAGGGGATACCTGGTCTTGATGCCCTTAATTTTCTAATCTCCATTGTTATTATATAGGTAAGCATACAGAGTGCTATGCCAGAGACTACTGCAGACATAATGAATATAACAGGCATGAGAGGAGTCATCCACAGGGCATTTGCCTTTACAGAGCCAAATATAAATCCTGCATAACCATGAAGAAAACAGGCAACAGGTATGCCTATACCAGAAAGTATCTTAATAGCCCTGTGGTCTCTCTGAAGTGCTTTTTCACTGATATCATAGGAACCCAGAGTAAGGATGGTGGCAACAAGGTACTTTATGGTTTCTGGTAGGGTTCTATCCATTTTATTTTTTAGTCTGAGGGAGGTCTCAACAAAGTGCTTTCTGTATATAAAC
>JAOACK010000050.1 GCA_026417875.1 Thermodesulfovibrionales bacterium
TCATATCAGTGCCCGAAATTAAAAAAGATTTGCTTGTTTCGACTACACTTATTGCTTATATTCATTTAAAAAAATTGAAAATTTATCTCTTTTACGAATAGCGTCAAAATCCCTATCATTTTGAATTTTTTCTAACCATAATCTTTTATCCTGCATTAAAGGATACCTTAGCCATTTAATGGCTTCATCCTCATTTCCTAATATGGCATTTAATGCTGCAATATTATATGATGCTGCTTCTTTAATCTTAGTATTCTCGAAATCATTTTTCAACCATTTTATATACTCGCTTAAAAAATCAAGCGCCTTAAAATATTGTTTGTCGTAATAATAGCATTATGAAAAGTCTCCACCTCGTAGGTGTAAAAAAATATTATTTTTTTAATTCTTCATTGTTCATAATTGCAAGAGGTTGCAGCCTGTCAGTTCGGGATTAAGAAAGACTCTTTATCACGCTATGGCAACATCAAGTAACTCCGAAGCAGCCTATCTCCAGCCGACTAAGTGAAGAGGTCAGGACATTTTAAGAAAAAAAGACTTTTGTACGGTCGAACAGACATTCTCAGAACTCACTAAAAATCTGAGTCTCACCCTGTCACATCCTCAAGCCATTTAAGATAATCCTCTGAGCCCTCAACTATCGGCATTGCTATTATTTCTGGAACTGTATATGGATGGATTGACTTTACCTTATCCTTAAGTTTATTGAAGAGTTTCTTCTTTGTCTTTACCACCATGAGAACCTCTGGCTCATCCTCTATCTTGCCCTGCCAGAAGTAGATAGATCTTATATCTTTTACAATGTTTATACATCCTGCAAGCCTTTCCTCTACAAGTGCCCTTGCAATCCTGGCAGAAATATCTTCATCAGGTGCAGTGATAAAGATTACAATGTACTCTGACATAAAAACCTCCTATTATAGAATCCCTTATTTATAACCTCTTCAAGCTCTTCTATAAATCTCTCAAAGCAATCTATCTCTTTGAGTTTATCATAAACCCGATTGTCATCAACCTTTTATATAATGATGAACAAGTAGATTTCTTAATTTTGCCATAGAATTTAGTGTCTCTTTCTTAAATCTACCTGTTTCAGCAAGAATTTCAAAACAATTGGCATAGTCCGAGGGAATTTTCTTTAGAAGTTTAGCAGTCAGGTGATAGCAGAGATCGATGGCTGCCTGTCCTGCTATGATAAAGCAATATTTTGTATCCCTTATAACAACAGGTGATGACAAAAAATCTGTCCTATCAAGTTTTGCATAATTTTTTAGATTCTCAAGAGATACCTTTATCTCTGATATATAGGATGTTATACGCTCTCTGTCTATCATGACTTTATTATATCCTCAAGGATATACCTGCTAGTTATAGCATGGTCATGGTACATTGACCACGTCTTTGTAACAAAGTCGGTCCATAGCCCTTCATCCCTTATAAAAAGAAGCTCTCCCTGAGTAATCCTGAAAGCAAGACTTAACGGAGCAATATTTAAAAGAACTACATCAACTGGATATTTCTTAATTGCTGATTCAATTTTTAGTGAAAGGGCTATAGAATAATCAATAAACTGCTCAGATAGTATCTTTGTTTCATCCACATAGATTCCGATATCTATATCTCTGAAGAAAGATGCTACAGGATCAATAAAGGAGCCATAAATATAGGCAAAAATTATCTCTTCATGCCCTGAAAGTATCGACTTAATATTAAATAGTAATTTATTCCTCTCATCAGCATTAACAGTGTATGTCTTAAAATTCTCATTGTTCATATTTAACTGTTCAACTGTAAAAATCTTATCTTATGGCTTAAACCTCTGTCTTTATATGAAGTTCCTTCAGCTGCTTTGGTTCAACAGGTGAGGGAGCTCCACTCATGAGACATACTCCCTTCTGGGTCTTTGGAAAGGCTATAACATCCCTTATGGAATTTGCACCAGCCATAATCATTAAAAGCCTGTCAAGTCCGAGGGCAATTCCTCCATGTGGAGGCGCTCCGTATTTCAATGCCTCAATCAAAAATCCAAACTTAAGTCTTGCCTCCTCTTCTTCTATGCCAAGTATCCTGAATACCTGAGCCTGAACCTCTGGCTTATGAATCCTGATGCTTCCTCCTCCAAGTTCATATCCATTGAGAACTATGTCATAGGCCTTTGCCTTTATCATGCTTAGTACGGAATCAGGTCTTTTCATATCTTCTTCTTTGATGGAGAAGAGTTTATCTATATCCGCATCGACCGGTGATGTAAAAGGGTGGTGCATCGCCTGAAATCTCTTTTCATCAGGATTCCACTCAAGTAAAGGGAAGTCAACAATCCACGTAAAATAAAATCCTTCTTTTATTAGATTAAGCCTCCTGCCGAGCTCAAGCCTCAATCTGCCAAGGGCATTGTGCACTATCTCTTGTCTGTCAGCTACAAAGAGCATCATGTCTCCTTCTTCTGCACCAAGTCTATCGGCCATCTGCCTCATAATACCCTCAGGAAAGAATTTTGTTATGGGTGAATCAAAACCATTCTTTATCTTGATCCAGGCAAGTCCTTTTGCACCAAAGGATCTTGTCTCCTCTGTCAAAAGATCTATCTCCTTTCTTGAAAGTCCTGCCATTCCCTTTCCTCTTATTGCCTTAACCCTTCCTCCACTGTTTAGGGCATCAAGAAATACCTTGAACTCTCCGGCCTTAGCAAGGTCTCCTACATCCACTAACTCAAGACCAAAACGGGTATCTGGCTTGTCACTTCCATATCTTTCCATTGCTTCATTAAAAGTCATTCTTGGAAAGGGTATCTGGATATCTATGCCAAGAACCTTTTTAAATACATCTTTAAGAAGTCTTTCTATAAGAGAAAGAATATCCTCTGTCTCCGCAAAGGAAAGCTCCATATCAACCTGTGTGAATTCTGGCTGCCTGTCTGCCCTTAGGTCCTCGTCCCTGAAACACCTTGCAATCTGAAAATATTTTTCAAATCCTGATATCATGAGTATCTGCTTGAATAACTGTGGAGACTGGGGAAGTGCATAGAATGTGCCTGGATTAAGTCTGCTTGGAACAAGAAAATCTCTGGCTCCCTCTGGTGTGGATTTTGTAAGCATGGGTGTTTCTATCTCGAGAAATCCCTCGCTGTCAAGAAAATCCCTTATGGCCTTTGTTACTCTGTGGCGGAGTATTATGTTTTTCTGAATTTCAGGTCTTCTGAGGTCCAGATATCTATATTTTAGCCGCAGGGACTCTCCTGCCTCTTGTGCCTCGTCAATCTGGAAAGGAAGTGCCTGAGATTCGCTAAGTATCTTTAATTCATCTGCATAGAGCTCAATGCTGCCTGTAGGAATTTCAGGATTCTCTGTGCCTGGAGGTCTATTTCTTATCTCTCCCTTTACTTTAATGACGAATTCAGACCTTAGCTCATGAGCAAGCTCATGGGCTTCTCTAGAGACCTGGGGACTGAATACTACCTGAATAATACCACTCCTGTCCCTCAGGTCAACAAATATAAGACCTCCATGATCCCTTCTTCTGAAGACCCAACCTGAAAGGGTAAGTCTTCTTCCGATATCCGATTCTTTTATATCAGCACATTCTTTATCTTTGTACATTTTTGTCTTCTTCCTTTTTGAAAGCGCTTTCTTTGGGTTTTTTCTTAAAGAATGATTCCTTTATACTTACGAGCTCAGGACCTTCATATCTTATCTTACCCCATCTTAGCAGCATGCCAAGAACAATTATTATAAAACCAACACCGGCAAGCAATAAAGGCTCAATATGAAGAATACCTTTTAGAATAATCTCCCTCAGGATGGAGACTATTGTAATCTCGACCATGGTATCTATGGCAACCCTGTGGAATTCAAGGTAAATAATAAGAAGTCTTATGGTTTCGACTAAGATAAATATAAACATTAGCTCTGAAATGATAAAGGTTATGTTTGTTTCTTCTAAAAGAGACTGTGCTATTAAAAATATGGTCTTTGAGATCAGGACAAAGATAACTACCATAAGACTTACTATAATAATGTCCATTATTAGCTCAACATATCGCCTTACAAGCTCATGTATCCAGAAATAGAAGGGTACTATCTTTTTATCCTGTTGCTCCTTCATCTCAGGCAGTTTCCTTAAGGATTCCTATCTCTTTCTTAAGGGTCAATAATTCTTCTTTTGTTAGCTGTCTTATCTCACCCGGCTTGAGCGAGCCAAGCCTTAATCCATTTATTGCTATTCTTTTTAATTTAAGTACAGGATGTCCAATTCTTTCAAACATCCTCCTCACCTGTCTCTTTCTGCCTTCGTGGATGGTTATCTCAACCCATGAATTTGCCTCTGAGTATTTTATTAATCTTACCTTTGCAGGTGCTGTCATGCCATCTTCAAGCCTTATACCCTGTCTGAGTTTCTGAAGTTCCTTTTCTTCTACATGGCCTTTTACTTTTACCATATAGGTCTTTGGAATTTCTCTGGATGGATGGAGAATTGCATGGGCAAGCTCTCCATCATTGGTAAGAAGTAAAAGTCCTTCTGAATGGTAATCCAGTCTTCCCACAGGGTATATCCTGTAGGGAATTCTTTTTATAAAATCCTTCACAGTGTGTCTTCCCTGAGGGTCATACAGCGTAGTTACAACCTGTGGAGGTTTGTTCATAACATAATATACCTTTGGCTCTGGTCTCAAAAGGAGCTTGCCATCAACCTTTATATGGTCCAGAAGGGGATCTGCCTTCATGCCCAGTTCTGCAACCCTTCCATTAACAGTAACCCGACCCTCAAGAATCAGCTCTTCTGCCTTTCTTCTTGAGGCTATCCCCATCTCCGCAAGTATCTTCTGTAGTCTTACCGCTGCCATAGAATTATAATTTTACCACAACAAGGTATCTTTTTATTTCCGTAGTTGGTAGAATCTTCTCAAAAACCTGTATTGATAAGGTGGGAAATTGCTTGAGCCCTTTTAGGTTCTCTAATTCTTTCTGAACCTCAGGCCCCTTATTGAGGATAATTATCCCTCCCTGATATAGAATATGAGATGCCCTTTTTAAGAAGTCTTTGATTTTAAAAAGTGCTCTTGAGACAGCTGCTTCAACCTTGATAGAGAGAGCTTCGACTCTTTGCTGATGAACCTGAATATCATCAAGCTTCAATCTGAATATCATGTGTTTTAAAAAAGCAGCCTTTTTCCTTGAAGGTTCAATAAGATGCATTGATAGTTCAGGCCTGGCTATCTTTAATACAAGCCCGGGGAAGCCTCCTCCGCTTCCAACATCAGCAACTGAGTGGATATCCTTTAAAAATGAAAGATATAATAATGAATCTAAAAAATGTTTCTGGACGATTTCTTTTTCCTTTTTTAAGGCAGTAATATTATAAACCCTGTTCCATTTCATGAGTTCTTGAAGATAAATTGTAAATTTTGAGATTAATTCATGATCTGGCTCAATGCCTGATTCCCTTAATCCCCTGATTAATATTTCGGCAGTCTGAGTATCCAGATTTTGAGCTTCTTTCATATGTTATAATAACATGATAAGAACTGATTAGCTCAGGAGGTATGCTCTATTTATGAAATTCTTTATCGATACAGCAAATCTCGAAGAGATCAAAAAGGCTCATGAACTCGGAGTTATTGATGGAGTTACAACAAATCCTTCTCTCCTTGCAAAGGAAAAGAGAGAACCTATAGGACTTTTAAGGGAGATCTGCAGTATCGTGAATGGACCAGTAAGTGCTGAGGCAGTGAGTTCAGGAGCAGAGGATATTATAAGAGAGGCAAGGGAGCTCTCAAAGATTGCACCCAATATTGTTGTTAAGATTCCCATGACAGAGGCTGGTCTTAAGGCAGTAAAACAGCTCAGTTCTGAAGGAATAAAGACAAATGTGACTCTAATCTTTTCACCCTCTCAGGCCCTTCTTGCAGCCAAGGCAGGTGCCACATACGTGAGCCCCTTTGTTGGCAGGCTCGATGATATAAGTCATACAGGGCATGGACCTTGTGGCTGATATAATGGCTATATACGAAAATTATCTTTTTGAGACAGAGGTGATAGTGGCTAGCATAAGAAATCCTCTTCATGTTGTTGAGGCGGCAAAGATAGGTGCTCATATTGCAACGATTCCCTATAGCGTGATTGCACAGTTACTTAAACATCCTCTGACAGATATAGGCATTGAAAGATTCATGAAGGACTGGGAATCACTTAAATCAACAACAAAATAGGAGGCTAAAATGCCAATCTTTGAATATAAATGCAATGTCTGCAGTGAAGAGTTTGAAAAACTTGTGCTCAGAAAAGAGGAAGAGATTACCTGTCCGAAGTGCGGTAAGAAAGATATTAAAAAGAAATTCTCTGTATTTGGCATGAGCGGGGTGGAAAATCGTGGCTCTGGCTGCTCCAGCTGTTCAAGCTCATCCTGCAGTAGCTGCCATTGAAGAATATTTAATTTCTAACTGCTGAAATTGAAGTGAAGTAGTCTTAAAAATACTACTTTATTTTTCACACAGTTGCACTATCGTACTGAAGTAGTTCGATTAAGGAATTTTTCCAGCAGGTAAAAAGGGATTTTCTCTCAATATCTTTGAGAGTTTGAAAGGTCTTCCTTGAAGAACAAAAAGACATAAACCTCTTGCCTCTTCCTCAACTCCTTCTTTTTTCCAATAACCCCTCCAGGCAACATATATCTCGGCTTTTTTCTCTTCCTCCTTTATTTCAATCCAGCGAAAGGTGAATTCCAGTTTTGAGGGTCTATCTATCATGGAAAATTTTTTTATCAGCTCATTATAAAGTAGCATCTCTTTTAGTCTTTCTTCGTCACCATCCATATAGGCCTTTTTAAGGCCATTTACAAAATCCATTGCTTCTTTAGCAATAATAGCTTCTTCAGAAGGTCTTTTTACCTCTGCCTTTGAACAGGAAAAAATGACAAGAAAAAAACATATAAGTGGTATAAATCTTTTCATTTTTATCTATATAATCCTTTTTGTCTCACTGTCTCATCAACGGTCTTTAATACTTTTCAGGACAAAGGGTATATTATAATATCACAAATAAATTTTTAAAATTTAATAAAATATCTCAAATCTCCTCATTCTTATATTTACAAGGATCCCTGCCATAATAAAATTCGTCACTAAGGCACTACCACCATAGCTCATGAAAGGAAGGGGAATTCCTACTACAGGAGTGAGGCCCAGTGCCATGCCTATGTTTATGAAAACATAAAGACCCATAAGCACAGATATACCTGTAGCAAGGTATCTACCAAAATTATCCCTTGCTCTTTTGGCTGTATCAAAGCCTCTAAATATATAAAGAATATAAAGACTTAGCACAATTACTGCACCTATAAAACCCCACTCTTCTGCAAAAGCAGCAAAGATAAAATCTGTATGCCTCTCGGGAAGAAATCTCAGAGGTCCCTGAGTTCCCTTAAGATAGCCCTTACCAAATAAACCTCCAGAACCAATGGCAATTTTTGATTGCTTTATATGGTATCCAATCCCTGCGGGATCTACTTCCTCACTGAGAAAGGCCTGTATCCTGTTTCTTTGATAATCCTTAAGATTCTCCCAGAATACTGGCCAGAGAAAGGGCAATGAAATCAGCCCTATAATCATTGCAAGTTTTAAAAACCTTGATTCAGCTCCATAAATAAGTATTATGCAGAGAAAGGCTATAAATATAATAGCTGCTGAACCAAGATCGGGTTGTTTAAAGATAAGTAAAACAGGCAGTAGAACAAATAGGAAAAATATCTTAAAAATAACTCTTGCAGTCAGCCTTGTTTTTATATCATGAAGATAAGAAGAAAGAGCTATAAGAAAACTTACCTTGAACAGATCAGTCGGCTGGAAGGAGAAAAAACCTAGATTTATCCATCTACTTGCTCCCATAGTCTTTTTACCAGCAACAAGCGCAAGGATTAGCAGGAAGATACTTATCCCGTATAATAGATAGGCAGTTCTTTTAAACCACTGGTAATCAATAAAAAGCACACCGAAAAAAAAGGTAATGCCAGCAAAAAGCCAGATGATCTGACGCTGGAAAAAATCTGCTCTAAAACCTTCAGATATAAGAACACCGTCGTAATCCGGCATCCTTGTGGCACTGTAAATTGTTAAGATCCCGAGAAGGGAGAGCGAAACAGCTATCCCGAAGATCAGCCAGTCAAAATGATCAAGTCTATCAACAAGTCTTGACATCAATCACCTGCGTACTCATGAGGTATAATTTCAGGACCTGAGACCTGGTGCTTTAAAAATTTCTCAATACCTACCCTTGCAATAGGTGCAGCAGCTGCACCACCATGACCTCCATGCTCAACAAAGACCGCTATTGCTATCTCCGGTTTTTCCACAGGCGCGAAGCCAATAAACCAGGCGTGGTCACGAAATTTTTCAGGAAGCTTATGAACATCTACAGCCTTTGAGATTACCTGAGCAGTTNCAGTCTTTCCACCTACAAGTATATCCTTAACTCTTGCAGCACCTCCAGTGCCACCCTGGTCATTTACAACTCCCCTTAATGCATCCCTGATGAATTCAAGAGTTTTTTGTGAAATCCCGAGTTCTGATTCCACAGTAGACTCAGAATTAAAAGTTTCATCTTGTTCAGAATTGCTTATTCTCCTCTGCTCTATGGTGGCAATATTATCTATCTTTAGAAGACTCAGTTTTTTCAAATATTCTCCCTTTGCAATTGAACCCATCATCCTTGCAAGCTGCACCGGCGTAACAGATACATAGCCCTGTCCAATTGACACAGAAAGGGTCTCTCCAGGATACCAGGGCTGACCCATTGCCCTGAGTTTCCATTCAGAGGACGGGACTATTCCCTTTTTTTCTGTCACCAGTCCCACTTCTGTAAGCTCTCCGAGACCGAGTCTTTTTGCATACTCTGCAATTCTGTCTACTCCAATTCTTTTACCAACCTCATAAAAATATACATCACAGGACTCAACTATTGCCCGTTTTAAGTCCACTGTGCCATGGCCTTCTTTTTTCCAGCACCTGAAAAGCCTGTTACCAAAGGGCAATGCTCCTGAACAGTGAAAGGTTGTCGAGGGCTTAATAATACCCTCTTCAAGTGCAGCTATTGCAGTAATAATTTTATAGACTGAACCAGGTGGATATTGAGACTGGAATGCCCTGTTAAGTAGTGGATAACCCTGATCAACTGAAAGTTTCTTCCAGTAATCAGGGTCTGCACCTCTTGCAAATTTATTTGGGTTAAAGGAAGGAAGGCTTCCAAGCGCCAGGACCTCTCCTGTATCAGGCTTTAATGCAACAAAGGCACCCCGCCTTGTGCCATAGGCCTCTTCCATTGCCTTCTGAACTTCTATATCTATGCTAAGAAAGACATCCCTGCCACGTTCAGGTGGAATCTCTCCGAGTACCCTTATTTCGTGACCAAGGGCATCAACTTCTATAATCTTTTTTCCGTACTTTCCCCTTAAAATCTCATCATAGAGTTTCTCAATCCCCCACTGTCCTACAAAGGCATCAGGTGGAATTTCCTTTGTTTTCATCTTCCGCCATTGCTCCTCTGTTACCTTACCGAGGTAACCAAGCAGGTGGGCACCTGTTGAGTCATAAAGATATTTTCTTATAGTTGTTGTAATAATGAAAAGTTCGGGAAAGTCAGAATGGCGTGCTTCAATTCTTGCAACCTCCTCAAAGGTCAAACCCTCTTTTGCAATAACAGGCTCTATCTGAGATTTTCTATTTTTGACTTTATCAAGCAACTCCTTTTCTTCAATTCCAAGAAACCCAGCTATCGCAGATATCCTTTCTGGAGGGAATTCTTCTCCTGATAATGCTGCAACAAAATAGGGAACATTTTTTACAAGCGGTAATCCATTCCTGTCATAAATAATTCCCCTCTCGGGCTCTATATAAAGGATTCGCTGTCTGTTATTTTCAGCAAGATTTTTATACGTCTTTCCCTCAATTATCATAAGCTGAAGGAGTCTGATAAACATGATAAAGGAAAGGACAGAAATAACTATCAAGGCCAGTCTCAGCCTTTTTTGAAAAGCCTCAATACTTACCTTCTCTCCTAGGGAATTCATTTCAGGCAGTTCTCTGAATCCTGATTTCTGACTTATGGGTTCTGTATTCTGATCCTCCTCCGAAATATCCAAGAGGTGCATTAAGTGATGACTGGACAAAGAGTGTCCACAAAACCCATCCAGAAACAGGCACAGGGTTATCCTTTAGTGCCATCACAAGAAGCACTATGAGACCATCTATTATGGTCATAAAAAAGACCCCTATTATGCCAAGCACAGGACTCCATACAAAAAACCCTCCGATTATATTTGCCGAGAGATATCCAGTAAGAGACTTTGAGACCATGTTCGGACCCCAGAAACCAGAAAGGACATCTTCAATAAGTCCACCAAGTCCGCCAAAAGCTGCTGCTTTGAATTCATCTTTAGTCCTCATGCCGAACAAAAAAACAAGCGCAGTAACAAGTTCTGGTCTGGTACCGAATAGTGAAAACTTTGATTGTATAAAAATTGCGAAAAAAAGCAAAAAAATCCACACATACCAGTGAAAGGAACCCCTTTCATCTTTTATAACTCCACCGAGATATTTTATCTTTGTCTCAACCATCCTGTTTTATCATCTGGAAATAACTGCCACAAATTCAAGACCTCTCAGATCCTGTGAAGTCTTTAAAGAGACTTCTTTAAAAAACTCCCTGTCCCTGATATCTGCAACATAACCAACCAGAATGCCTTCAGGAAACAGGCCATCGAGACCAGAGGTTATCACCCAGTCACCCTTAATAATCTCTGCATCTTTTGGCACATATTTAACTATCACACCCTGTCCTGTTCCTGTAGCAATACCCTCTGTACGACTTCCAAGAAACCTGACAGCAACACGGAAATTAACATCATCAAGAAGCAGTACCTCTGAAAAATCCCTGTTTGCTACCAGAATCTTACCTGTGAGGCCTTTTGGAGTTATCACAGCCATATCCTTTTTAAGTCCATCAGCCTCACCCTTGTCAATAACCACTGCACTGGTCCATCTGGCTATGCCTCTCCTTATAACCCTTGCAAAAGCAATTATTTTTTTTTCAGAGTCTTTCAACCCGAGAAGTTCTTTGAGAATGATATTTTCCCTTTTTATATTCTCATATTCAGCAAGTCTCTCTGTTAAGAGTGCGACATCCTGTTCAATCTCTCTGAGCCTTTTCTTTTTCAGGGTAAATGCTCTCCATTCTGACGAGACGGTATCAGTTATCTCTGAGGTCAAAAGGCTAAGAAAATCATAGGGGTAGGAAAGAAATTTAAGCGGGCCAAAGACTTTTGAGGTGGTGAAAGAGATGACAATAATCAGAATGATCAATAAAAATACAGGCTTAAACTTCATCTCGCCAGGGCGACCATCTTCAGGAGTTCCAGATCATCAAGCATCTTTCCCGCTCCCCTGACAACTGCTGTAAGAGGATCATCAGCTACAATAACAGGGACTCCTGTTTCTTCAGCAAGCAATCTGTCGAGTCCTCTTAACAGGGCTCCGCCTCCAGCAAGTACAACCCCCCTGTCCACTATATCTGCAGCAAGCTCAGGCGGGGTGTTTTCAAGTGTGGTCTTTACTGTATCAAGAATAATGCTTACAGGTTCCTTAAGGGCCTCTCTNATCTCATCCTCTGTTATTATTACAGATCTGGGAACAGCCGATATTAGATCTCTTCCTTTAATTTCCATTGTTCTGTTTTCCGAATCAACCTTGTATGCAGAGCCTATCTCTATCTTTATCTGCTCAGCTGTCCTTTCCCCAACAAGAATGTTATATTTTCTTTTTAAATAGGCGATTATTGCCTCATCCATCTTATCTCCAGCCACCCTCACTGCCTTACTGTAAACTATTCCACCGAGGGATATAACAGCAACATCAGTCGTGCCACCACCTATATCAACAATTATATTTCCTGATGGTTCATGGACTGGTAGACCTACACCAACAGCTGCTGCCATTGGCTCCTCTATAAGGTAAACCTCTCTTGCACCTGATGCCTGTGCTGCATCCTTTACCGCCCTCTGTTCAACCTGTGTTATGCCGGAAGGCACACCTATTATTATTCTTGGTGCCACAAAGGTCTTCCTGTCATGAACCTTTTTTATAAAATATTTAAGCATCTCTCCAGTGGCATCAAAATCTGCGATAACGCCATCCTTTACAGGTCTTATTGCAACAACATTCTGAGGAGTCTTCCCGAGCATCCTTTTAGCCTCTGCACCAACAGCTATTATCTTTCTGTCATCCCTTCTGTAGACAACAACAGAAGGCTCATTACAGACAATGCCCTTACCCCTGATATAAACGAGGGTATTCGCAGTACCCAGGTCAATAGCAAGATCCTTTGAAAACCATCCAAGGAATTGACTGAACACTTTTTCCTCCTTACTGTATTTCTATTACTACTGTACCTGCAAGTTCATCTCCGAGTCTTCTTGAGGAAGGGCTTCCCACAATCATTATCAGCTCAAAAAACAAAATACCTGCTCCAAGGAGCCATCCCAAAAAAGGTATTTTACTAATAAGTATCGCAAAAAACAAGGGGCTGTTTCTTATTACCGATTCCCTTGTTCCTGCGTAATTAACGGAGTCGGGCACAGGATTTTCGGTTGCTGGCCCCTCTTCTCCTTTTTCAGCTCTGCCACCAGTTTTTGACTCTATTTTTACAACCCTTAAATTTGTAAGTAGCTTTCCCACACTTCTTCCTTGGAATAATCCATCGGATATTAATATGTAAAGAAGTCCTGCAAAAAAACCAGGCGTTCTGAATACCTCTATTAAAATAAACACTACAATTAAATCTATGGACTTTGCAAGGAGTCTTACGATCAAAGAAGGCCTTCCTTTCATTTCCTTTCATTATACCATTCTAAGGCTGTAAGAGCAATCATACTCCTTCAATCTATGCTGCCTTTAATTAAAGAATAAAGGAATACTCCTGATATTAAAGAAAGCAGGAGATAAAGAAATCCTGAAATATAATCACCGAGAATAATCTTTCCAGGTCCCAGTGTAAGCCCTATTATAAAAAATGAACCAGCAAGCCATTTTATTACATCAGAATAAAAGGGTGCTGGCTTTTCTGATTGAAACCTGCTCCACCCTTTCCCGGGCGGTCTAACAAGCTCGTAAAATCTCCTTAAAACCTCCTCACTTACAGGCTCTGTAAAGAAGGTAACTATTGTCCAGACAAATGTAGAGAATGTCACAATAAATAAAAGTTTAAAAAAATAATTAATTCCGTTTAGCTCTGGTAAAAGATAAATAATTACTGTGCTTACTGTAGAGGCTATCATAGCAGAGATCTCGCTCCAGGCATTAATCCTCCACCAGAACCACCTTAGTATATATACAAGACCTGTACCTGAACCGAAGGCAATAAGAAATTTAAAGACTTCAACTATGGACTCAAGTTTATAGGTGATAATAGCTGTTATTATAGAAAGCAAGATCATTGAGCTCCTTGCAATAATTAAATAGTGGCTATCCCGTGCATAGGGCTTTATAAAAGGTTTATAAAAATCATTAACGAAATATGCTGACGAAAGATTGAGATAGGTGCTCAGGGTCGACATAAAGGCCGCAAAAAAACCTGCTACCATAAGCCCCCTTAATCCCTCAGGCATAAGGTCTACCACCAGCCTGGGATAGGCACTTTCATGATCTGTAAGGACAGGATAAAGAATTAGAGAAGCAAGGGCAGTGAGTATCCATGGCCATGTTCTGAGACCGTAGTGAAGGAGATTAAAAAATAAAGTTGCCTTTATCCCCTCTTTTTCATTTTTACAGGAAATTATCCTCTGAACTATAACACCTCCACCATCAGAGGAGTATCTTGACCACCATGCAATACCTGTATAACCCAAAAAGGCAAGAAAGGCTGTACCTAAAAGCTCTCCAGAAGGGCTACTAACTGGAGGAAAAAACCTGAGCAGTTCTGGATCGACTCCAGATCTAATGCCTTCTATACCTCCTGCTGCCTTTAAGGAAAGCATGCATAGAATTAATGCGCTTACCATTGCTATGAAAAATTGAAAAAAGTCAGTTGCAAGCACACCCCAGTAACCAGAGGCCATACAGTAAATCAGTGTTATAAAACTTGATATTACAACCGCCACCCATTTATCCCATCCAAGAAGAACATCCAGTATCTTAGCCATTGCAAGTATCACCTGTGCCTTGATTATCGTATGAATAATCACAGAAAAATATAGAGCCTTAAAACCTCTCAAAATCCTTGCTGGTTTTCCTGAATATCTGAGACTTATGAGCTCTACATCTGTAAAAACCCCGAGCCTTTTCCAATAAGGAGCAAAGACAAAAACTGCCATCATCCCGGAAAATATAAAGCACCACCACTGCCAGTTTTCATAAATACCCTGTGCCCTTACAAGACCTGTTACATAAAGAGGGGTATCAGAACTGAATGTGGTTGCCACCATGGAAATGCCAGCAAGCCACCAGGGTACCCTTTTCCCTGAGAGGAAGAACTCTCCGAGATTTCTTGATGCCTTTTTTGTAAAATAAAGTCCTATTAGGAGTGAAAGAAAAAAATAGAGGGCTATAATGAACCAGTCAATAGAAGTCATCTTATAAAGGTATCTATTCCTCTGACTCTTCCCTCTCTGCGATCAGACCAATACTTACTATCCTGTCACCCTCTTCAAGATCCATTAATTTTACACCCTGTGTACTTCTGCCCTGCAGGGGAATATTCTTTGCTTTTGTCCTTATGAGTTTGCCAGTATTTGTTATTACCATTATCTCATCCTGCTCCTTAACCTGAAGAAGACCAACTGCATTGCCACCTTTAGGTGTTATTTTAATTGATATAACTC
>JAOACK010000051.1 GCA_026417875.1 Thermodesulfovibrionales bacterium
GAATATAACATCAGGTGAAGGTGGAGCCATAGTGACCAACAGCAAAGAAATATCAGACCTCTTAAAGATGCTTAGGCTCCATGGGATAGACAAATCAGCCATTGACAGATACACAAAGAGGTATGAACACTACGACATGCCTGTTCTGGGCTGGAAGTATAATATGGACAATATCCAGGCAGCCCTACTTATAGGACAGCTTGAAAGGATAAATAGCCTTTGGCAAAGAAGGGATTATCTCTGGAGACTTTACGAACAGGAGCTTAGTGAAATAAAAGATCTAGTACTCCTTAAGACCATTCCTGATTCAAGACATGCAAGACATCTCTTTACAGTCCTTGTGCCAAAGAATAAAAGAGACGGGATACTATGGAGATTACAGGAATCAGGAATAGGTGTTGCCGTTAATTACAGACCTATTCATCTATTATCTTTTTACAGAAAGAATTTTGGATACAAAGAAGGTGATTTTCCGGTAGCAGAGGATATGGGAGCAAGAACCCTGTCCCTTCCGCTTTATCCTTTATTAAAAGAAGAGGAATTAAAAAGAGTATGCAGCACATTAAAAAGGATTATGGAGGAAGTATGAAGACCGTTCTTGTTACAGGTGGTGCAGGTTTCATAGGAAGTAATCTTGTTGAGTACATCTTCAATAAACATCCTGACTGGAAGATAATTGTGGTAGATGCCCTGACTTATGCAGGTGATATCGAAAATATCCCTGAGTTTATCAGGAATTCTGAGCGTTTTGAGTTCTGGTATGGTGATATAAACAATCTTGATCTGATGAGTGACCTTACAAGCCGTTCGAACATGGTTGTACACCTTGCAGCAGAAACCCATGTGGCAAGATCCCTTTACTCCCAGAGGGAATTCTTTGTAACAGATGTCCTTGGAACACAATCGGTTGTAAATGCTGTCCTGAAACATCTTGACAGAATAGATAGATTTGTCCATATCTCCACATCTGAAGTATACGGCACTGCAGTAAAAGAGCCGATGGATGAAGACCATCCTCTAAATCCCACAACTCCCTATGCTGCTGCTAAGGCTGGTGCAGACAGGCTTGTTTACTCATATATAGTATCCTATAACATACCTGGAGTAATAATAAGACCATTTAATAATTACGGTCCGAGACAGCACCTTGAAAAGGCAATACCAAGATTTATTACGAGCTGTATACTTGGAGAACCTTTAACAATTCACGGTGATGGTTCTGCAAGAAGGGACTGGATATTTGTGGAAGACACTGTAAGGGCTATTGATATGGTACTGACTGCTCCACCTGAGAAGGTCCTCGGAGAGGTCTTTAATATCGGTACAGGAAGAAGTATATCTGTTCTTGAGATAGCAAAACTTGTAATCAATCATTTTGATAAATGTTCAGATTGTCTGACTTATATACCTGAACGATACGGTCAGGTCCAGAACCATATCTCCTCAACAGATAAGGCTGAGAGATTACTTGGCTTTAAAGCATCCATGCCCATTGAAGACGGCCTCAGGAGAACAATTGACTGGTATGTTAAAAACAGAAAGATATGGGAAAAACAGATTCCCTTAAGAAGGGTACCTCTTAGGCTCAGGGATGGAAGCGTGGTGTGGTATTAGAAATTAAAAATTCCTGTTATTATTACAATCTATCCTGAATTCGTCTCCGTCCACGCGTGTACCTGTATTCCCGAATGCCCTCGCCCTGAAACAGGGAGTCTGGGTATTGCCATTGATATCTATATTTGCTTCAATACAATAACTGAAGTTAAGATTACTACCTGGTTTAAATCCTGGTAACACCGCCTGAATAGCAGGTATATTGTTTCTATCCTTTGCGCAAGTTCCAAGATTCCCGGTATACACTCCATTGTCAGCAAAATACTGCTCTTCAAGAAGTCTCAGGGTCTCAAGATTTGTAAATGCCTCTGTCCTCGCAGCACGCTTCTGCTGGCCAATGTAGGCAGGGATTCCTATCATAGCAAGAATGCTAAGTATGGCAAGCACTATTAATAATTCCATAAGTGTGAGTCCTTTGCTCTTCATCTTTCTACCTCCTTTTTCTTTTCAAGTTCTTCTATCTTCTTTTTTATAACTTCGTTATCAGGCATTCTTTTAAGAGCATATTTATAGGCTTTAATAGCATCGTCCAGCCTGTTCAGTTTCGTAAAAATTTCTCCAAGACTCATAAGATAGCGAGGGTTATATTCATGATTCATAGCTCCAACTGTAGTCTTGACAATTAAGTAGTTTACAAGTTCATCAAAACTTTTTTTATGCTTATCTATTACCTTTTTATGTTCAGGAATGTTTCTCACAAATATAACACTTCTTAAGTCTATATATACTGGAATCCAGTTCTCCTCTTGCATTAATTTAAAAAATAGTTTAGGAACTGTTCCAAAGGTATCAAGCTCAAAAATAATAAAATTGATTTTATAATAGTCAAGCAATCTTTTCCAAAGCGGTATTTTATCCTTCGGTAAGGCTGATTTATAAAGGGAATCAAGACCTTCAAAAATCCATCCATATTCAGCCATGACTGTAAGATTTAATCCCCTTGAGTCAATAAAAGTTTTATATTCAGGATAAAGTCTCCAGCTTAAGTATCCTCCCGAGGCATAACTATTTAACATATTATTTTTTAAATTATTCTGCTTAATGAACTCAGCAGCACCGGCAACAGAAACATCGGGAATCCACAAATATTTAAACGAAAATCTGATTTTTCCAAAGCCAATGACAAAAAGGCTAATAGAAAGCAAAATCGCCGAAATTAGGGCCACATCTAAAAAAGTTTTTTTCTTTTTTAATAAAGTTACTTTATCTTCAATTGAGCTTAACCATCTATTAAACTCAATGGCAAATATTAGTGACCCGATTAGAGAAAAATAAATAGAAAATCTCATTGCTTTTAAACTTACTATGCCTAAAAAAAGAAGTATTAAAAAATAAGAAAAATCAAATCTTAAATTCCTGAGAATTAATACAAAGGCACAAAGAAAAAGCAATATTAAATGACCATAATCTGGCCTCATAAGTTTAATTTTTGATATATTTTCAAATGGAGGAACGTATTCCTGAATACCCTTAATAAAGGGAAAATACTCAGGAGAAAAGGTTATAAAAAAACTATTGAAACCAGTTGGATTTAATCCGGACACAATAATTGAAAACAGACCGACCCCGTAGAGAGTTAAAATATCTTTTTCCGAAAGATTTGTTCTTTTAAATAGAAACTTAAGGCCTTCACTTATAAGAAACAATACAATAATTACATCTCCAAGAATAAAACCTCCGTGACAATTGGCCCAGAATAATAAGATAATCGGCAGGACATAAAAAATTTTATTTTTTTTCCATAGATAAAGATCAATAATGATAAAAGTTACAAGGCTAAAAAAGATAGTAAAAAGCACAGGCCTTTCACCAGTGAATTTTAATAATGATAGAAAAGAAAGACCAAGTGCCAAAAAAATTATAAAAAGATTAATCTTGCGATAATAGAGATAGAAAAATATTAAAATTAGACATGACAGTAGTATTAAATTCCTCAATATCACAATACCTGCCGGACCCATGTTTTCATAAATAAGATAAAAAAAGACCTGGGCCAACCAGTATTGCTTAAGTATAAAACTCTCTCTTTCAGGATAGAGGTTTTTATTTTCTGAGAATTCACTCGTGAAGGAAAGGGGATCAGATGCGGGAAGGGCTTTATTTTCATAAATATATCTTCCGGTTGAGATATGCCACCAGAAATCATAATCCCATAGAGGAACTGAAAAAAAGGATAAGATTGTAATAATAAAAAAAGTTATTATCGTAACAAGATAAAAATATCTGGCAGGGTATTGAACCCTGCCAGATAAAACCAGCTCTGACATATCAGTCTGAATAAATAGACTTCTTTGTAAGGGTTCCACCCTTCAGGTCTTTTGCAACTATATCAATTCTATAAGGAGCACTGTTTGGCTGAGCTACTGTAATAACACCAGCACTTGCTGCATTCTCTGTAGCATCAAGGTCAGCGCCAGCAGTAGTTGCTACCCATAGACTCGAGGTTGGGTCCCATGGTGATCTTTCAGATGCAAGGGCCCATTTTGCGCTCACATACGCACTTGCAAGATTACCTCCACCTAGTAAGCTACCAAGTTCTGAATTGTTATAATCACCTGTATCAATCTGGCCATTACCATTTGAATCAACCTCTCTTAAACTTATCTGTGAACCTCCTAAACCTTTCAGGGCTGAATTTAGCCAAGCCTGAAGTTCTGGCTCTGCTGATGAAGCTGCCCTCGTAACAGCTCCTTTTTTTGCCCTCTCCTGCATACCAAGATATCCAGGAATTGCTATTGCTGCCAGTATGCCGATAATAGCAACAACGATCAGGAGCTCAATTAGTGTAAAACCTTTTTCTCCTTTTTTCATCCTTGAAACTGTCTTAAACATATACTCTCTCCTTTCTTAAATAATCCTGCTGGCAAAGCCAGCAATCTCTTTAACCTGGTTATAATCTAAATCACTTCTCTTTCCTTTTATCACCCCCCTTTTTATTGCTGCATCTCTTTAAGCAACATCTGTGCCAGCATGCTGTTATGAAAAGTATTTGATTCTCTAAATATTTTTATTTTTTAAAAAAATCTGCATGACAATTTTTGTCAGGTAAGGTATTATTTACGTCAGTTGCTCCTACTTTTTACACCTCGTAGGTGGAAAATTTTTTTCAATCTCCTTTAATTGGCCATAAATCTTAGACTCAATATTTGATACTCTGTCTTATCTATGCTTTTCAATTATAAAATGTTATTGTAAGCGTGCTTGCATAGTTTGACAGCTATTAGAACACTCTGATACCATAATGCCATGAAAATAAGTCAGAAGTTATTGCCTCAATACAAATATGATGATTACAAACACTGGGAGGGTGACTGGGAGCTTATAAATGGAATACCCTTTGCGATGGCACCATCTCCTCTGTCCATCCATCAGTATGCAGTTACTCAGTTGATAATTCAAATAGGACAGCAATTAGAAAGATGTCCTCATAAATGTTATATCTTTTCTGTACTTGACTGGATTATTCAAGAGGATACAGTTGTAAGACCTGATCTTGTAGTGATATGCAGTAAGGTTGAAGATTATATTAAGATCACGCCAGAGGTAATCTTTGAAGTTGTCCCAAAACAGACCGCCTTAAAGGACGAAAAAATAAAAAAGGAACTCTACGAATCTGAAGGAGTACCTTATTATGTACTTATCTATCCTGAATTTAAAAAGGTCAGGATATTTAAGATTAAAGATGGAAAGTACAGTAAAGTTGCAGATTGTGTGAATGAAAGTTTTGAATTTGAGATGAAATGTAGATTTACGGTTGATTTCAAAAAGGTATGGTTAAGGTAAAGATTCGATCCCCCAAATTCCCTCAGCAATATATTTAAAACGCAGGGCATCCTCAAACATATTAATGTTGTTAAACATCACATAATAAGTCTTATCTTCAGAGCAGAGTGTATAAAGCCTTTTGAGGTCCTGCTCTGTATATTTATATCTCAGACCTTCTATGCCGTGAAGTCTATAATAGGTGATATTGCCGTAAAGGGATCTCTCCCTAAAGGGATCTACAGTGTGGACAAGATTTAGTTCCTCACAGATGGTCTTTATCTCATTAGAGCTCCACTGCCCCCTTGGTTCCCAGGCAAGTATAAAATTAGTGCTTATGATATTTTTAAAAAATCTTTTCATGTTATTTTTATTTTCCTCTGATGGAATGAAACTGGCCGGGCACTGGAATACTATCACCTCTGCTTTGAGAATCTTTGCTATCTCCAGCGTCTTTTGCCAGGCAGTCATGACCTCATCAGTAGGTTTGAAAGAGCCATAGTATTGCTTTTTCTTTTCAGGTATCTCTATTTTCAATCTTCTGTATGTAGGGCTTTTGGGTTCATGGGTTATTAGCTGCCATGCCTTGAGTGTAAATTCAAAATCCTCTGGAGCATCTCTTCTCCACTTTTCCGCAAGAGCTGGTTCTGGCATCTGGTAAAAGGTCTCCTGAAGTTCTACTACCTTAAAGGATTCAAAATATCTTTTCCTTGATACAGGAAAACCACAACATCCGACCTTGATCATTTTCTTAATTTAAGGTTAATAAAACTTTTTCACCAAAGAGGTTATGTCAATGACTGGCTTTCTTTTCACAAGAGGCCCTTCTTTTAGAACAGGATTCCGTTCCTCAAAAAGAGGTCTGTTATTTTTATATATTATACCGATAGGTATCCTTTCACCCCATTCAAGGGATTTCTGAAAGGCAAGGTATCTGTCATAGGGATTGTAGTCTACAGGAAGTTTATAAATCCTCTGCCTGTACCATTCATAGGTATTTATCTTATTGAAGGTAACACAGGGCTGAAGGATATCTATGAGAGAAAAGCCCTTATGCCTTACAGCCTCTTTTATTACCTCCTTCAGATGTTCTACATCTCCTGCAAAGGCCCTCGCAACAAAGGAACAATCAAGGCTTATGGCAAGGCTTACTGGATTGAGAGGTTCTGAGATAACTCCATAGGTCTGTACCTTTGTGACCATTCCCTCAAGGCTCGTTGGTGAGGCCTGGCCTTTTGTAAGTCCATATACCTGATTGTCATGCACCAGGAGTTTTATATTCACATTCCTTCTAATTGCATGGATAAGATGATTTCCACCCTCACCGTAGCAATCACCATCTCCTGCCACTGCAAAAACAGGCATGCTATGATTTGCAAGCCTAATACCAGTTGCAACAGGAAGTGTCCTTCCATGAAGGCCATTAAAGGTATTGCATCTAAGATAATGGGGAAATTTTCCAGCCTGTCCTATGCCAGAAACAATTATAAATTCATGGGGTTTCAGTTCAAGCTCAAGCATAGCCCTTTTGAATGCCTCAAGTATGCCAAAGTTTCCGCATCCAGGACACCAGGCTGGTGTCTGCCCCCTGTAAATAGATATATCGGGAGATAAATTTTTAATCCTTTCCTCTGTCATAAATTCCTCCTTATTCCAGATTGTATTCCTTTATCTTAGTAAGAAGGGTCTTGTAACTGACCTTCAATATCTCAGCTGCTTTGAGTTTATTTCCTCCTGTCTGCCTGAGTGCTCTCTTAATCCTTTCTGACTCAGCAATCCTTAGTGCTGCCTTTGATGTATCCTCAAGTGCTCCATCCATTGGAATGAGTTCGAAAAGTCCTTCAGGCTGAGTATTATGAGGGAAGATAGATATATGTTCTGGCCTGATCGAATCTCCATCTGATAGAATCAATGCCCTTTCTATAGTGTTTTCAAGTTCCCTAACATTTCCCTTCCAGTTATAAGAAAGCAGTAGCTCCATTGCCTCCTTCGAGACATTCTTCAGGGGTTGTTTTAGCTCCTTAGAGAATTTCTTTAAAAAATGTTCAACAAGTAAGGGGATGTCCTCCTTCCTCTCCCTGAGAGGTGGTACATAAAGTGGAAAGACATTTAATCTGTAAAAAAGATCCTCCCTGAACCTTCCTCTTGATACCTCGGAGGCAAGGTCTCTATTTGATGCTGCAATTATCCTGACATCAACGGGAAGAGGTTTTACACTTCCTATTCTTTCAAGCATACCATCCTCTATGATCCTGAGAATCTTTGCCTGCAGTGTTAACTCCATCTCACCGATCTCATCAAGAAATATGGTGCCCCTGTCAGCAAGTTCAAATTTTCCTGGCTTTCTTGAGTCAGCTCCTGTGAAGGCGCCTTTTTCATAACCAAAAAGCTCTGATTCAAGAAGCTCCCTTGGTATGGCAGCACAATTAATAGTCACAAATGGATTTTCTGACCTGTCACTTAGATAATGTATTGCCTTTGCGATTAATTCCTTTCCTGTGCCTGATTCCCCCTGTATAAGAACAGTAGTCTTTGTCCTCGCAACTTTATGAACCTTTTGCATCAATTCTACCATCAGCGGGCTCTTCCCGATTATCACTGGCATCTTTCTTGATGTCTCTTCCTTAAGAAGCATGTTTTCTCTTAGGAGTTTTCTTGAGTCAAGGACTTTTTTTATAACTACAAGCAGATGGTCTGGATTAAAAGGCTTTGTTATGAAATCAGAGGCTCCGAGTTTCATTGCCTCTACAGCTGTTTCTATGGAGCCATAGGCTGTCATGACTATCACAGGTATGGATGGATCAATTGCCTTCACCTCCCTGAGTATTTCTATACCGTCCATTGAGGGAAGCCTGAGATCTGTCAGTATAACCTCTATCTTTTCATCTTTTATTTTCTTTAATGCCTCAGGGCCATCAGTGGCCTTTATAACATTAAACCCCTCTTCCTTCAAGAGTTCATCCAGCATCCTGAGCATGGATTCCTTATCTTCTATTATAAGAATGGTATCCATCAGAGCCTGGCTTCCTTAAGACTTTCCTTGCACGGACAGTTCCTTTCACGTTCAAT
Source organism: Thermodesulfovibrionales bacterium (assembly GCA_026417875.1). NCBI lineage: Bacteria > Pseudomonadati > Nitrospirota > Thermodesulfovibrionia > Thermodesulfovibrionales > Thermodesulfovibrionales bacterium. Next base: position 8,446 of record JAOACK010000051.1, read on the forward strand.
ACCAGATAAAGAGTGCCTGATGATCTCAATTATCTTTCTGTTTGCATCCCTCATATTTTCTATAACCTCAGTGGTTGTGAGTTTTTTCTTAGATATTCCCGCTGCATAATTGGTAACAACAGCAATCCCTCCAAAACATATTTCAAGCTCCCTTGCGAGCACAGTCTCTGGCATTGCTGTCATGCCGACAACATCTGCACCTATAAGCTTGAAATAGGCTATCTCAGCCCTTGTCTCAAGCCTTGGTCCATTTACAGCCACATAGGTTCCTGATGGATGGACATCGAGATCCGATACCTCAGCAGCATCAATAAGATATCTTCTGAGCTCAGGACAGTAGGGTTCTGTGAAATCCACATGGACAACCTCATTGTCATAAAAGGTGCTTTGTCTTGCTCCAAAGGTCATATCTATGATCTGATCAAGAATAACTAAATCACCAGGTTTAAGCCTGTTACTTATGCCACCAACTGCACTGACAGAAATTATCCTCTCAACACCCAGTTCCCTGAATCCCCATATATTAGCCCTGTAATTTACTCTGTGAGGTGGGATCCTGTGGGGCGAACCGTGTCTTGGAAGAAAGATTACTTCGTGACCGTTGAGTCTTCCTATTCTGTAAGAATCTGATGGATCACCGAAGGGGGTATTAATCTTCTTTATCTCAATGGTCTCGAAGCCCGAAATCTCATAAAGTCCACTTCCAGCTATAATGCCTGTAGGCATGTGATATAATATCAAATTATGATTAATCAGGCAATCCTTGAAAGCGTCCTGAAAATCCTCTCCTCTCAGGGTGAGTATGCTGACATATATATTGAAGAAAATACCGCTTTGCAGATTCATCTTGAAGAAGGAAAGATTCAGAAGATATCAGGAGGAGTTGACAGAGGTGCAGGTCTTAGGATAGTGAAAAACTTTAAGACCTTTTATGGTCATACTAATGACCTTAAGGAATCATCACTGATTGATATAGCAGAATCCCTTGCTAAGCTTTCAGGTAGTAAAAAAGAGGAAAGCTCTATACATATTGAAAGAGCAGTGCCATCAGTGGATTTCAGGATTCTTCAGAGACCTGAAGATATTCCTGTTGAGAAAAAAACCTCCATTCTTATTGAAGCAGACAGGATTGCCCGTTCCTCTCCTCTTATAAAACAGGTAAGTATAACCTACAGTGATACCTGCAAGAAAATAAAGATTCTCAACTCCTTTGGAAGATATTCAGAGGATGAAAGGATTTACACGACCTTTATTATCCGTGTTATCGCATCAGAGAACGGAGAACTCCAGGCAAGTTATGAATCAATAGGTGGGCTGAGTGGATTTGAGATATTTGAAAAGGAAAGTCCTTTGACAGCTGCTGAAAGGGCTGCAAAAAGGGTCCTCATGATGCTAAGGGCAAGAAAGGCGCCAGGAGGAAGGATGCCTGTAGTGATATCATCAGAAGCAGGTGGAACAATGATTCATGAGGCAATAGGTCATGGACTTGAAGCAGATCTTGCTCAGAATGGCCTTTCTGTATTCTCTTACAAAAAGGGAGAAAAGATTGCCTCGGAATTAATTACAGTAATTGATGATTCAACCCTTGAATTTAAGAGAGGTTCATTCAGGTTTGATGACGAAGGAACCCCTGCTCAGCGAACTGTCCTCGTAGAATGTGGGATACTCAAAAATTACATGTATGATATTATCACAGCTATGAAGGAAGGGGTAAATTCCACAGGAAATGGAAGAAGGGAATCCTATAGACATAAGCCCATACCAAGGATGACAAATACGCTAATAGCTCCAGGGAAAGACTCTCCAGAGGCTATTATAAGATCTGTTGAAAAGGGCATTTTTGTTAAAAAAATGGGTGGAGGTCAGGTTAATACTGTTACAGGTGATTTTGTCTTTGAGGTTCAGGAAGGTTATCTAATTGAAAAGGGAAGGATATCAGAACCTGTAAGGGGCGCAACACTACAGGGCAATGGACCAGAGGTTCTAAAAGCTATTGACATGCTTGGAAATGACCTTGGTTTCTCTATCGGAACATGCGGAAAGGACTCACAGGGAGTACCTGTTAGTGATGGAATGCCTACTCTCAGAATTCCAGAAATGATTGTTGGTGGAATAATACAGCCAGTGTAGATTTTTTACAACAGATAAGATTTTAGCCTTTCCTCTACTTAATGTTACAAACATATAACATACCGGAAAATCAAACTTTTTTATACTAACATGATGGCATAGATATTGCATAAAGGTAAATGATGAGACACCAGAGAACTATAAAGAATGAAGTTTATTTTGAGGGAATAGGTCTTCACAGTGGAAGATATGCAAAGGTAAGGCTCAAGCCTGCTCCAAGAGATCATGGAATAATCTTTTACAGAAAAGACAGGGGGGTCTATATAAAGGCAACTATCCAGCATGTAATAGATACAGCCTTTGCAACAACAATTGGAATAGACGGGGTAAGGATAAGGACGGTAGAGCATCTTCTGGCAACCCTCTCAGGTCTGAACATTGATAATATACTTATAGAAATTGAAGGTTCTGAGATACCGGCTATGGATGGAAGTGCCCTGAAGTTTGTGGAGCTGATTCTCAAGGCAGGTATAGTTAATCAGGGAAAGCGGGCTCCCTATTTTGAGCTCAAAAAACCCTTACTTTATGAAGAGCCTGGTATAAAAATAATGGCCCTTCCATACAGAGGAAGAAGATTCACTTATAATCTTGAACTTTCTTCCGGACCTTTAAGGAAACAGGCTATAAGTATAGATTTAAATGAGGAAACTTATTTAAACCACATAGCACCTGCACGAACCTTTGGTTTCTTAAGAGATGTAGAGTATCTTAGAAAGAATGGTCTTGCCCTAGGAGGAACACTCCATAATGCAGTGGTAATAGATGAGGAGAGAATCCTTAACGAAGAGGGACTCAGATTTCCTGATGAATTTGCAAGGCATAAGGTACTTGATATGATCGGAGACCTCTCACTTGCTCAGTATCCTATAGCAGGCCATATAATATCATGGAAAAGTGGCCATTCTTCTAATATAAAGTTTCTTAAAAAACTTCTTACTTCAGGCTGTCTTGAACTGGTTAGGGGAGAGGTTGAAAGGCCACTTTTAAAAAGTCTTTATTTTCAGTAAGTTATAAGTTATTTATTTAATAACTCCCTGATTTTCTTAGTCTTTTTTTCTTTCTTCTACTCTGCTAAAAATCATTTAAAAAACATTATTTATCAATTACTTAACTGAGGGCTTGATTTTTGTAGGCTATAAAAGTTATAAAAAAAGGGCTGGGGTTCCTCACCCCAGCCAAGTTTCATAGAGTTTTCTTATTTCTTCTTCTTTGCTGCTTTCTTTGCTGTTTTCTTGGCTGCTGCCTTCTTGGTGGCCATTCCTTTCACCTCCTTTCTTCCCTGATAGGCAATCAGGCCCTGCCTATCAGGGTAATCCTTTTTTCTGAAAGAATCTTTTTAAGATTACTATCCCTTCTTCTTTTTTTCTGCCTGTAATCCTCTTCATCCAGAAGAATATAATTAATCTTTACGCCAAATTTTTTCTCCAGATTTTTAACACCTGATTCAAAGACTGACGAAGCTCCTACTACCAGCAGATCTACCTTAGTCGTATCCTCACCACAAGCATAAGGTCCGTAGATAAAACCCACCTTCGCACCTGATGCTCTAAGAAGTGCCTTCAATGCTCCTGGAAGTCCTAGAGATTTTGCAATGAGGTCCTTGAGCTCGGAGTAAAGAGGAGATTCTTTATTTGCCCTGAAATATTTAAGGTTCGCTACCTTTTCACTTATTACAATTCCCATCTTCTCCAGTCTGTCAAGCTCTCGCTTTACGCCGGAGGGATTTTTTCTTATGAGGTTTGCAATCTCCCTCATATAAAATCTTTCATCAGGGTTATTCAGCAGTACTGATAGCACATCTGCCCTCACCGATGATGAAAATAAATCCTTCAGTACAATCATCCTGTTTAAAGTTATACAACATTTGAATACCTTTTGTCAACAAAAATTTTAAATCTGGAACAAAAATTTCATTTTTGTCAACAATCATTGGTTAGCTATTTTTTTATACTCATTCTTCTTGTTCATATTCATAAGATAAAACAGAAGACCTGGTAGGCTTCCTATAACAACAGAAAAAAACCACATAAGAGATAACATTATTGCCGCTTCGGGTTTTACTCCTGCCTTTCCAAAGAGCATGACAAAGGCTGCCTCTCGCACACCGAGTCCTGAGATAGAAAGAGGGAGCATGGACAGGGTCACAGCTAAGGGAAGAAAGATAAGGATTGAAAGAAAGGGTACCTGAATTCCGAGTCCATGAGAGATAATATACACGGCAGCCATATTCATTAATTGTATAATAGCAGAAAGAAAAAGACTCTTCAACAATATATTCATACTTCTATTTAAATTTCTGTAGGTATCAAAAAAACTATAAAACTCTCTTAACAGTTTTAAACTCTCGCCGATTCTCACTTTAAAAAAAACAAAACTGCCCACAGTAAAGATAATTATCAATGTAGGAAAAAGATACCAGAGTTCTGTTTCTTTTATATAGGTTAAACCAAAAGGAAGAGCGACCAGGGCTATGAGCATAATGGATATAAAACCAATATACCTGTCCATAAAAACAGATGCCATTGAAATGCCAGGATTTCCAGTTTCCCTGTAGAGATAATAGGCCTTAACAGCATCTCCACCAATAATCCCTGGAAGTATGGTATTAAAAAAAGAACCGATCATGTATAGAGAAAAAAGCCTTCTCACAGGAAGATTTGAAAAAGATAGAATCTTCCATCTTATAGAAGAAATATAAGTGGCAAGGATGTAAATGAGTGAGGCTATAAAGAGAAAAGAAATATTTATATTTTTTACTAGGGCAAAAAGATTTTTTGTTCCAGCCTTTGAAATAAGAACATATAGAAGAAGCGAGCTTACAGAAATCTTTAATAATAAAATTATAATCTTTTTGCTGATCTTTACCTCCAGCTCTCAATTCACACTAAAGTCCTATTATCTTTTTAAGAACATATATAGGTTTTCTCTGACTTTCATGATAAACCCTCACAAGCATCTCTCCAAGAAGACCCATTCCTATAAACTGTACTCCTACGACTATCAATAAAACACCTAGTATCAAAAGGGGTCTTCCTCCAATAGAGGCACCCTTAAATAATTTCAATCCTGTAAGATAAAGCAAAATTATAAAACCTATAAAAGAACTCAAAAGTCCCATTGAACCAAAAAACTGAATCGGCTTTGTGGAAAAACTCTGAAGGAATTTCACTGTCACAAGGTCAAGCAAGACCTTGAAGGTTCTTGAAATACCGTATTTTGACCTTCCTTTAAATCTCGGATAGTGTTTTACTGGGACCTCGGTGACCCTTACTCCATACCAGCTAGCAACAGCAGGAATGAATCTGTGCATCTCGCCATAGAGTCTCAGATTTTTAACTATATCCTTTCTGTATGCCTTAAGTGAGCAACCGTAATCATGAAGCCTCACTCCAGTAACCTTGCTTATTAGCCAGTTAGCTACAATTGACGGTAATCTTCTTGAGAAAAAGGGGTCCTTTCTCTCCTTCCTCCAGCCACTCACAAGGTCATAATCACTTATTAGTTCAAGAAGTTTAGGTATATCTTCAGGATCATTCTGAAGATCTGCATCCATGGTAATGATAACATCACCCCTTGCAAAATCAAAACCTGCAGCAAAGGCTGCAGTCTGGCCAAAGTTCCTTCTGAGACTCAGCACTACAACATGTCTGTCATCTTTCTGAAGGGATTCGAGTATCTCTAAGGTCCTATCAGTACTTCCATCATCAACATAAATAATCTCATATTCCTTACCCAGTCTATCAAGGACGGCTCTCAGTCTCTCGTGAAGAACAGGTATATTTTCCTCTTCATTATAGACAGGTATAACTACAGAAAGAATCATAAAAACCTCCGGTCCTAATATCTCCTAAAGATATCCACCCTTTCCATACCTTTAAAATCATAACATCTGAATATAGAATAAACCCTTTCTTTAACCCTAAAAATTTCTTTTTCACATTCAGAAAACCTCTTCAAGAATGCATTAACCCTATTGTCTTTTGCTCTCTCTTCACCTATTGTAACAAAAATAGCATTATGATGTAACAGGTTATAAAAACCTGGCCATAAATCATACTGATTCATTCTTCTTCCAAGGTTAGCACAGTAAGTTACGGGATTTCCCTTTGTGTAAAAGGCAAGAAGGCTTGAGACCTGGTATCTGTCCGATACAATAAAATAGGGACCTTTCTTTTTCATTTCCTCTGATATCTCTGTTATCCTTCCGCCGAGCTCCTTCCATC
>JAOACK010000052.1:0-333 GCA_026417875.1 Thermodesulfovibrionales bacterium
CAGTAAAACCTCTGTTTCAGAGGTATTTTCAAAGCATAAAAAGGAATGGGAGGTATCACCAGAAGAGGATGTATTGAGAGCCCTGGAAAAGATGATAAGGGATGATACCGGAAGGCTTGTAATAATAGAAGGAGACAGGATTGTGGGAATGATAACAAGAAATGGAATAGCCCGTTATGTTCAGATAAAGGAACATTTATAAAATCTTTAACAGGAGGGATTAAATGCATCCAATGACAAAAGAAAATCTAAAATCTGCTTTTTCAGGTGAAAGTCAAGCACATATGAAATATCTTATCTTTGCTGATAAAGCAGAAGAAGAGGGCTTTAAGA
>JAOACK010000052.1:343-13841 GCA_026417875.1 Thermodesulfovibrionales bacterium
TTGCGAGGCTCTTCAGGGCTATAGCCTATGCAGAGCGGGTTCATGCAACCAATCATCTTAATGCCTTAAATGGAAGTAACCTTACACTTGATAATCTTGATATCGCAATTGAGGGAGAAAACTATGAGGTTCAGGAGATGTATCCTGCCTATAAGGCAGTAGCTGAACTTCAAGATGAGAAAAAGGCGGTCAGATCGATGCATTATGCGCTTGAAGCAGAAAAGATTCATTCTGCTCTATATTCTGAGGCCAAGGATGCTGTAAAGGGTGGTAAGGATCTTGACATTGGTGAGATTAATATCTGTCCTGTATGTGGTCATACTGTTGTCGGAAAGGTGCCCGAGAGATGTCCTATTTGCGGTGTTCAGGGTGAGAAGTTTAAGAGATTTTAGTCTTTCCTTAATAAAGAATCTTAAAGCGCATTGCGCTATGAATTTATAGTAAGGCAGGAGGATTTATGAAGGGAGATCCCAGACTTATTGAGACATTGAATTCATTGCTTGCTGATGAACTAACGGCAATCAATCAGTACATGGTCCATTCTGAGATGTGCGCAAACTGGGGATATGAGAAGCTTCACAAACATTTTGAGCAGAGAGCAATTACAGAGATGAGGCATGCAGAAAAACTCATAGGAAGGATTATCTTCCTTGAGGGTATTCCCATTGTATCGAAACTTAGGGAAATGCACATAGGTGATGAAATTCCAAAGATGCTTGCCAGTGACCATGCATTAGAGATGGCTGCTATAAAAGCCTACAATGAGGCAATAAAACTTGCAGGCGAGGTCAATGATTTTGCTACGAGAGAGATCCTTGAGGACATTCTGAAGGATGAAGACCAGCATGTAGATGGTATAGAAGAGCTTCAGGACCAGATAAGCCATATGACACTACCTGTTTTTCTGACAACCCAGATAGAAAAATAAACTTATGGTGCGGGTTAATGCCCGCACCGCAAATTCTGTTTCTACTTATGGGCTCAATTGATATTCATAAAAGATTACCTCCTGGACAGAAGTTGAGGACAGACTTTCCTGTCTTGCATTATGGAGATGTTCCTGAAATTTCCATTTCTGAATGGAAATTCAGGGTAAAAGGATTGATAAAAAATGATCTCATATTTACTTATAAAGATTTTTTGAAACTCCCCTCTGTTGAACTGGTTACAGATTTTCACTGTGTGACAGGATGGTCTAAATTTGACCTCAAATGGAAAGGTGTTCTTTTTAAGACAATAGCACTTCTTGCCGAACCTCTGTTGGAAGCCAGGTTTGTAAATATTTTGGCTTATGGTGGATACTCAACAAACCTTCCCCTGGAAGTAGCAATGGATGATGATGTAATATTTGCCTATGAATATGATGGAAAGACTTTGACACCAGAGCATGGCTATCCACTAAGGCTTGTTGTTCCAAAGAGATATGCATATAAAAGCGCAAAATGGGTGAGGGAAGTAGAATTTCTTAAAGAAGACAGACCAGGTTTCTGGGAAGTGAGAGGCTACAGTAACACAGCAGATCCCTGGAAAGAGGAAAGGTATGCATAAAATAGCCGGTAAAAGAGGAGCAGTCAAAAGAAGGGATTTTTTAAAGATAGCTGGTGGAATCATGGCATCAACAATCTTGCCTTCCTGCTTAAGCAATAATGTCCCTCTGCTTAAAAATGAGGATAGACCTGGATTCTATATAAGATTTTACAGACCTTTCAGACCTGTTGATATAAGAAAATGGAGGCTTGAGGTAAGTGGTTTATGTTATAATCCTTTAAAACTTGATATAAAAGAGATCATGGAATTTGAACAGCATACCCAGGTGTCCAGACTTAAATGTGTTGAGTGCTGGTCTGCAAAGGCAAGCTGGACAGGATTTAAGCCAGAACTACTATTTAACATGGTAAAACCAAGAAAAGAGGCAAAATATTTATATTTTTATGCTGCAGATGATTATTTTGAGTATATATCAATAGAAGATCTATTAAAGCCGAGTGTTTTGTTTGTTCATACTATGAATGGCAGACCGCTTTTACCAGAGTATGGAGCACCACTTAGGCTCATAATACCTTTTAAATATGGATATAAAAATGTTAAAACAATTACGAAATTGGTTTTTGTTGAAAAAGGTGGAGAAGGATACTGGTCTCAATTCGGCTACTCCAGTGAAGGAACAATCCAGCCAGGTCATGATTATTTACTTGATACAGGAGAAACCATTGAGATAAAAAAGCCAGGAGAGCTTGATTATTAATTTAATGGGAGGGCTAAAAATGGATTTAAAAGATTTTATGGATAAGATAAGCTTTTTAAAGCCAGGATGGTGGATTGTCCATATAGTGGGTATAACCCTTGTGTACATACTTGGTAATATCCTGTGGGGGTGAAATTATGCTTAGATATTTCATGAAATTTAAGCTTGGCTGGTGGATACTCCACATAATTGCAATAGCATTTACTTTTTATCTCGGACATATGGTTAAATTTAAATTTTAGGAGGGAAGTATGAACAAAAAATTGCTTATTATTGCACTTTTTTTACTTGCCCTTTCAGGGCTTCTTCTGCATTACAGAATACATCCCTTTGTTGTAACTGATAAACTCAACCCAGAAATAAAAATATTTGACTCGACAAAGTTTCTCGCCTTTATTTTTCCCCTGATTGATGTTGTGCTTGTTACGGCACTTTTTTTATCCAGGAAAACTGCTGTTTATGGTTATCTTTTTAATGGAATAATAGTTATTTACGGAACTGTATTAATGGCACACTACAGTATTGCTGAGATGTTTGCAAAGTCTATACCACTTGAACAGATGTTTCTAAAATCAACCTTTCCTGATATAGCTATAGCCTGGGCAGATTTTTTTACAGGAAAGGTTCTTTATGATATGTATTTGAAAGAATAATTTTATTTTTGAAACTCATTACTATAAGTTTTTTACTGTTTACTCATTACAAATTCCATCCATTGAGACCTGAAGCCACCCTTAGACAGTGTTGACATGTGGAGGTAAAATAGCAGGATAAAGCAAAGATGCATAGATAACTAATCTTACATTGTCCACCTAAAGTCCTTTGAGGAATTCTTTTAGGTTATTTAATTTCCTGTAAAAAAAGAGTTCATCATCGCTCCATAAAAAATTCCGATTCATTATTTGAAAAGAAGAAAATGTCGCAAATTTCTATAGCTTATACAAAAACTTGACAAATATTTTTTTTTAAATTAAAATCTCTTAAAAGGGTGAATGGTTGGGAAAGCTTCAAATATATTTGCTTTGGGGGCAATATGCTATGAGCATTAAAAATAAAAAAATTATTTGGAGGGCACTATGGGGTACAGAGAAGTCAAGAATTCTAATCAGCTTACCGCAAAAGACCTAATCTTTCCAGGTGAAGAAAATAGTAGATGGGCTGAACTTCTTGCTGAAACCATTTCAGGACTTAACAAGAAACTTCAGGATATTGAACCATTCTGTATTGGCCAGCATTACAATGAAGAGATTTACAGAGAGGTCTCAGGAGCTCTTGATAGTGTTATTCCCTTTTTTAAGGCTTTTGAAGAAGGTGTAAAGGACAGAAAGATTATTAAATGTGCCCAGTTTATATTCAGGGATAAAACAAACCCGATATTTTTAAAGAGTTATTATTTTAACAGGGCAAGAAACTGGCCAAGGGGTTATCAGGGCGATTATATAACAATGGAGAATTGTTATAAAAATATCCCTCTTTCCATTGGTATCGGCTATTATCTTGACCTTTATCTCCTGAACTCTCCCCTTGGAAAGGCTGTCAGAAACAGGATAAAAATGCTTGAAGAGATGCTCAGGCAAGAGCTTCAGAACAGGAAGGGTGGATCAGTGCTTAATATTGCTTGCGGTTCGTGCCGTGAGCTCATGGGTCTTGCTGTGGAGATAATGGATTATAAAGCTGATGTAACATGTATTGACAACGATGAAGAGGCCCTGAGGTTCTCCATGAAGAGACTATCTACACTGGGTCTTGACGAATATGTCAAATTTTTCAAATACAATGCAGTAAGGATGTTTGATGTTGACTCCAGTATGAGTGAGTTCAGGGGTCAGGATATTATTTACAGTGTGGGTTTCTTTGATTATCTGCCGTCAGATTTTCTGGTAAGGATGTTCAAAACGCTTTATAATATCCTTAATCCTGGTGGAGTTATTATAGTCGCCTTTAAGGATGCTGACAGATATGACCACAGACCCTATCACTGGATAGTGGACTGGGATGGTTTCCTTCAGAGAAATCCGACTGATTTCTACAGAATATTCCAGGCAGCGGGTATACCTTCATCAATTATAACTGAAAAAAGGGAACCCACAGGTATTGTTGTATTTTATACGATTCATAAAAAATAGGGTAGCTCGATGGAGTCATTATCAGGCAGTGTCGCCATTGTTACCGGCGGCAGTAGAGGTATTGGTCGTGCAATTGTAAAAGCGCTATGCAAAAAGGGAGCTAAATGCATTTTTACCTATATTTCAAGTGAGGCTCAAGCGAGGGAACTTTCTGTAGAGATTGAAGCTGAAGGAGGGGAGGCCCTACCTGTAAGGGCTGATGTAAGGGACTTTGAGCAGGTTAAGACCCTTGTTGAGAAGGCTAAGGAACTCGGAAGATACGATATTCTTGTTAATAATGCAGGTATAACACGAGACAGGGCATTTATGTTTATGAGTCCAGAAGAATGGCGAGAGGTTATAGATACAAATCTTACAGGTGTATTCAATACCACTCGGGCTTCCATAATCTCTTTTTTAAAGCAACAGAGCGGTAATATCATTAATATTTCTTCTTTAAGTGGAATACACCCCATGCCTGGACAGGTTAATTATGCATCTTCTAAGGCTGGTATCATAGGTTTTACTAAAGCACTAGCAAGGGAGGTAGCACCCTATAATATAAGGGTTAATGCTGTTGCTCCAGGATTTATTCATACTGACATGACAGAAAAGATACCTGCCAGATTGAGAGAAAAATTAATGGAGACAATACCATTCAAGAGATTTGGTACACCCGAGGAAGTTGCAAGGATCGTTCTCTATCTTGTAAGTGATGCATCATCCTATATAACAGGCCAGACAATAGAGATTGATGGAGGTCTCGGGCTTCTTGGATAAAAAGCAGGATGTTGTAATAACAGGTGCCGGTGTAATTTCACCTCTTGGAAATGGAAAGAATAAATTCTGGAATGCTCTTAGAAATGGAGAACAGTGTTTTTCTAAGATAACCCTTTTTGATTCATCAAAATTCAATATATCTATAGCCGGTGAGATAAAAAACTTTGATCCTTTAATTTTTTTTGAAAAAAGGAAGATAAAGGATCTTGACAGGAGCACCATCCTTGTCTGCGCTGCAGCAAAACTTGCTATTGAAGATTCCGGTATCATCATAGACAATGATAATACTCATCAGGTAGGTGTGAGCATAGGTGCGACCTTTGGCAGTCTGCACAGCATATCTCAGTTTGACCTCACAAGTTTAAGAGAAGGTCCCAGATTTGTAAATCCTTCTCATTTTCCAAATACCGTGATAAATTCTCCTGCAAGTCGTATCTCTATTTTATTTAATATAAAGGGCTTTAATACTACCATTTCTACTGGTTTCTGTGCAGGACTTGACTCCATCATATATGCCTCTGATTTTATAAAACTCGGGAGAGCTGATGCAGTTCTTGCTGGAGGGGTTGAGGAACTCTGTGAAGAAACTTTTTTATGCTTTCACACATTAGAATTTCTTTCCGGTTGTGATGGCTCAGAACCCCTTTCATGTCCTTATGATAAAAGAAGAAAGGGTTTTATATTTTCTGAGGGTTCGGCAGTAATTGTGCTTGAATCAGAAGAACATGCCATTAAGAGAGGTGCCACAATTCTTGCAAGGATTACAGGTTATGGCAGCGCCTTTGAACCAGAGGGAGATATAGGATTTGATAAGAAAAGTGGTGGACTTGAACTCGCAATTAAAGAAGCACTGAAGCAGGCTCATCTTGAGCCTGAAGATATTGATTATATATGTGGTGCCGCTAATTCAACCCCTGGTCTTGACAGGATGGAGACGGAGGCTATAAAGAATGTCTTTAAAGACTATGCTTATAAAATACCTGTAAGTTCTATAAAATCAATGCTCGGTGAGACCTTTTCTGCTTCAGGCACCTTTAGCCTTGTCGCTGCAGTTGGTGCAATAGTTGAGGGATTTATCCCGCCCACTGTGAATTACCTGATAAAAGACCCTGAATGTGATCTTGATTATGTTCCTAATATTTCAAGAACTGCAAGCATTAAAAGAGTCCTTGTTTTGAGCTCTGACCCCTATGGTCAGAATTCTGCTGTAATAATCGAGAGACCAGAATAATATCATTCCTTTACTGTGTTAAAATATTAAATGGTCCAGAGAGTAAGAACAGGTATCTCCGTTTACGGTGGTTATGTACTTGTAAAGGAAGAAGGCCAGGCCATTATCTTTGTTAGAGGTGCCCTTCCTGATGAGCTTGTAGATATAGTCATAGAAGAAAAGAAAAAAGATTATTCCCTTGCTCGGGTTGTTGAGGTTGTTGAACCATCTCAATGGAGGATAAGGCCAGTCTGCGCAGTATATGGAACATGTGGAGGCTGTCATTTACAGCATGCGGAATATGATTACCAGCTGAATATCAAAGTAGATGTCCTGAAAGACATACTTAAAAGGATAGCAAAAATTGAGATAGATATTGTACCCGTAAGGGCTTCAAGACCTTTTAATTACAGATACAGGGCTCAGTTTAAAATAGATAGCTCGGGTATAGGCTTTTATAAAGAGGGGAGCAGGCAGCTCGTTCCTCTGAGCTCCTGCCCGCTCATGATTGACAAGATTAACTTATTATTACCCTCTATTCAGGGATTATCAAAATTTCAATCCTTAAAGGAAATACATCTTTCAAGCAATGGGAGTGAAATTCTTGCGTACCTTAAAGGACTTAATTATAAGAATGAAGCAATAGAAATTTTTAATAAAGATGTTTCTGGAATTACTTTTGAAAATAAAAATCATGGTGCAGAATATATAAGTCTTTCCCTTGATGGTCTAAATTATACTGTCTCAGCAAAGAGTTTTTTTCAATCCAACTGGGAGCTGAATCTGGCGTTAATCAAACATATCTCTGAATTAATATACCGCCATGACATAAGGTTGCTTGATCTTTATGCTGGTGCCGGTAATTTTTCTATACCCCTGTCAAGGAAGGTCANGGAAGTAACCTCTGTTGAGGAAAATCCCGCTGCTTTCTTAGATCTTAAAAGGAATATAGCACTGAATGAAATAAAAAATATAAGAGCTGTTAATTTATCAGTCGAGAAGTTTAAATCTTCAGGTAAATATGATATTGTAATTATTGATCCTCCCAGACCGGGTCTCACTGACAGGGCCTTAAAGACAGTCCTTGAGGCTGAGCCTGAAGATATCTTCTATGTTTCCTGTAATCCATCGACCTTAGCAAGGGATATAAAAAAGATTTCAGACAGATATGAGGTGCGGGGCATTGAGATTTTTGATTTCTTTCCAAATACTTATCATATTGAAACATTAACAATCCTAAAAAAAAGGAGCTGAAATTTGGAGGAGATCGCGCTCTGTCAAGATGAGGTAACCAGAAGGGCTCATAAAGAACTTTTTGGTCTACCTGATGGTTCTTATATAATTTCAGAAGATATTAGAAAGAAGCTCTTTGAAATAAACCTTACTGAAGGCATAAAAGTACATTTATGCCTTAACTGGTCTGGACTCTTAAAAATTATCCTCTGGACAGATGATCCACCAAAGGGTTTTGTTAAAAATATTCTTCTTAGGGCAGGGGTTGAGGAGAAGGAATTAAACGAGCTGGATAACTCTGATATCCTGAATATTTTTTACTGGCTTTATTATGGAAATAGATTTAAGGTTCTCAGAAAACTCTGTCTTATGGCAAAGGAGCTTGCAGAGGATAAGGTTAAATCTATTCGTTTTGAATGTCATCTGATTGCTGAGGAAATTTCTAAGATTGTGGCAAGCACATTATGAAGCCTCAGATGTTAAAACTCCCTGTAAGGGAGATAAATAGTGTAATTGAGACACTGAGGAATGACCCTGTTGATAGCTTGATCAGAAAGGAGCTTCCATCTTCCTTTCTTGTCGGTGGTTATTTGAGGGATCTTTTTCTTGGCAGGATTGCCAATGACAGAGATTATGTAGTAATTGGAAAGCTTGATATAGAAGCAATAAAAAAAATTGCACAACAACTGGGAGGAAGTTTTTTTATCATAAAAAATCTGGCAAGGATTGTTCTTGATGGGAAAGAGATAGATATTACCTTTACAGATGACTCAATAGAAAGGGACCTGAGTAAAAGAGATTTTACGATAAATAGTCTTGCTTGGTCTCCTGAACGTGGCATTATTGACATTTATGGAGGACTCAGAGACCTTAAAAAAAGGATAATCAGGGCTATTTCTAAAGAAAACCTTTCTTCTGATCCTTTAAGGATACTGAGGGCATATAGACTATCTGCGGAGATAAAAGGTTCAATTGAACCTGTGACCAGAGATATACTTAAAGAGCTTAGAGTTCTAATTAAAAGGCCTCCTGCTGAAAGACTTACCTCTGAGTTGATAAAACTTTTAAACTTAGAAAACACAGATAGATATTTAAAGATGGCAATTGAAGACAAAATTTTTCAATTAATACTTGGAGTTAATAACAGAAATATAAACTATAATTTTAGATTTTGCAAAAAACTTACCTATTTTTATAAAAAAAATATGTTTTATGTATCCTCTAATTTTGACCAGGATCTAAATATACTAGGTTTTTTAAGGCTGGTGTGGCTGAGTTACAAAAAAGGGACATGGTTTTTAAGATTAAGCAAAAAAAATCAAAGACTCATTAATGCCTTTCACAGGATAATAAAAAGATGGAGCCCTGAAATTTTTAAAGATAAGAAAAGACTCTTTGAGTTCTTTTATGAGATAAAAGATTTGCCAGAAGGTCTTGGTTTTTTATTCAGTGATAAAAGACTCCTTAAAGAAGCTCAAAGATTTAAAAAAATAATGGATAAACCGTTAATCACAGGTCTTGATATACTAAAGAGCTGTAATATAAAATCCAGACAGATTGGAATCCTTTTAAAAAAATTATTGGCATTACAGTTTTCTGGCAAAATAAAGACAAAGGAGGACGGATTTATTGAGCTTCATAGACTTAAGAAAAAATTAAAATGAAAGATATTCCTTTAAAAAAGATTTTTTTTGTCTTTCTCAAAATAGGTACCTTCGCCTTTGGTGGTGTCTATTCCATGCTGGCCTTTTTTGAGAGGGAACTTGTACGCAAAAAAAGGTGGCTTAATGAAGAGGAATTCAGTGAGGCAGTAGCTATTGGACAGCTAACACCCGGTGCACCAATTATAAATACAGGAATATTTATTGGTTATTTCCTCAGGAGATTCCGGGGAGCTGTAGTAACAATACTCGGACAGGTTCTTCCTTCCCTGGTAATCGTTATTATCCTTGGTTATATATATGTAAAATACCGGGAAGTGCAAGAAGTGAAGGCTTTTTTAAAAGGAATAGGTGCAGCTGTTGTAGGACTTATTTTGAGTGTAATTTATAAGCTTAGCAGAAGGATAATAAATAAGCCGTCAGCTGCCGCAATAGGCTCTTCTGTGTTTCTACTAGCTTTTTTTAAAATAAACCCGATATTACTCCTCATACTTAGCGGCATAACTGGTCTAATTATTTATGGTAGAAGGAATGTTTAAATTCTTTTTTATACTTTTTTATATAAATCTCTTTACCATAGGCGGTGGTTATGCAATGATACCCCTGCTTGAAAAAGAACTTGTTCAGAAAATGCAGTGGCTCAGTCATCAGGAATTTTTAGAGGCCATAGCAATAGGTCAAATGACTCCAGGACCTCTTACAATCATGAATGCCTTTATTGGTTACAAACTCTTTGGAATTACTGGCGCTATTGGAGCAGCAGTAAGTACCTATCTACCATCCCTTATAATTGTTACTCTCATAAGTTATTATTACCAGGGATTCAGAAATTCGTCCGTTGTTAATGCTGTTTTTAAGGGTATAAAGCCTGCGGTGGTCGGCCTTCTTATGGCAACTGCGATAACAGTCGCAAATTCTTCTTTGACAGATTTTTATACTCTTTTTATCGCCATCTCGGCTTTTATATTAATAGCTTTTACAAAAATTGATCCCACCTTTGTAATCCTTGGTGCAGGTTTAGCAGGGATTTTAATCTACTAATTTGCCTTCTTAAACCCATAAATGTTAAAATTTAAAGCAAAAAAAGGAGTGAATGCATGGATAAAAAGATAGAGTATGGTTTAACCTTTGATGATGTTCTTTTACTGCCGGCCCGTTCTGATGTCCTTCCAAAGGATGTCGACCTTACCACTTATCTGAGCAGGCATGTAAAGCTTAATATTCCTCTTGTCAGTGCAGCAATGGATACAGTGACAGAATCCAATCTCGCTATCGCAATTGCCAGGGAGGGCGGGATAGGCATAATCCACAGGGCTATGAGCATTGAAAGACAGGTTAAGGAAGTAGATAAGGTGAAAAAATCAGAAAGCGGGATGATAATTGATCCTGTTACAGTTGATCCTGATGCAACACTTGCTGAGGTTGAAAAACTTATGTCCACATACAAGATATCAGGAATACCTGTCACAAAGAATGGAAAACTTATTGGAATTATAACCAACAGGGATATGAGATTTGAGACGAACATGAAGAAAAAAGTATCAGAGGTTATGACAAAGGAAAGGCTAATCACTGCTCCTGTTGGTACAACCCTTGAAGAGGCAAAGGAGATACTTCATAAATACAAGATTGAAAAGCTGCCCATTGTTGATAAAGATTTTAATCTTAAAGGTCTTATAACCATAAAGGATATTGAAAAAAGAAAGAAGTATCCAAATGCCTGTAAGGACAAACTCGGCAGGCTTATGGTTGGAGCGTCTGTAGGGGTGGGAGAGGAAGCTGTTTACAGGGCCGAGCTTCTTGCAAAAGCAGGTGCTGATGTTATAGTTATAGATACTGCCCATGGCCATTCAAAGGCAGTTATAGATACACTCAAGAAATTAAAAAAGAAATTGAGTATTGATATAATTGCAGGAAATGTTGCCACTGAAGAAGGTGCCCTTGACCTTATAAAGGCAGGTGCTGATGCAATCAAAGTAGGTATAGGACCTGGCTCTATATGTACCACGAGGATAGTTGCCGGTGCAGGCGTACCACAGATAACTGCAATCATGAATTGTTATAAAGTAGCGAAGAGATACAGGGTACCTATTATAGCAGATGGAGGAATAAAATACTCCGGTGATATAACAAAGGCACTCGCTGCTGGTGCAACAAGTGTTATGATTGGTAGCCTCTTTGCTGGAACAGATGAGGCTCCTGGTGAGATTGTACTTTATGAAGGAAGAAGCTACAAGGAATACAGGGGTATGGGCTCACTTGGTGCAATGATGCAGGGAACAAAAGATAGATACGGTCAGCAGGACGTTGAGCCCAAAAAACTCGTGCCGGAAGGAGTTGAGGGCAGGGTTCCATACAAAGGTCCACTTGCTAATACAATACACCAATTGATAGGTGGAGTAAAATCTGGCATGGGATACTGTGGCGCAAAAAATCTTGAGGAACTCAGGAAAAAGGCAAGGTTCATACAGATCACACAGGCAGGCCTAAGAGAAAGCCATGTCCATGATGTTATCCTTGTAAAAGAGGCCCCAAATTACAGGCGTGAATGGTAGAGATACACTTTGAGAAGATACTGGTCCTTGATTTTGGCTCTCAATATACCCAGCTAATAGCAAGACGCATCAGGGAAAGCAGGGTTTATTCAGAGATATACCCATTTAATGCCTCTATTGAGAGAATAAAGTCCTTTTCTCCAAAAGGCATTATACTTTCTGGTGGTCCAAGCAGTGTGTATGATGAAGGATCCCCTCTTCCTGATATAAGAATCTTTGAGCTTGGCATACCTGTTCTTGGAATATGCTATGGAATGCAGGCGATTGCTCACATGCTTGGCGGAAAGGTTGCAAGGGCACAGAAACGAGAATACGGCAGGGCTGAGTTGATTATTGATGATAGCTCTGACTTATTCAAAGATATCCCTTCAAAAACAAAGGTTTGGATGAGCCACGCTGATAGAATAGAGAAGATGCCTGCAGGGTTTCATATAATCGGTCATACTGAGAATTCTCCAGTAGCTGCCATGGCGGATAGTTCAAGAAGGCTCTATGCACTTCAGTTTCATCCAGAGGTAGTTCATACAGAGCTTGGTATAAAAATCCTTCAGAATTTTGTCTATGATATATGCGGATGCAGACCTGAATGGCAGATGAGCTCTTTTATCCAGTGGGCAATAGAGGACATTAGACAGAAGGTTAATAATAGAAAGGTTATATGCGCCTTAAGTGGAGGAGTTGACTCATCTGTGACAGCCGTTCTTGTTCACAAAGCCATTGGTGATAACCTTGTATGTATATTTGTTGACAATGGTTTACTAAGAAAAGGGGAGGCGGAAAAGGTAAGAAAGACCTTTGAAGAAAACTTTCATATTAAGCTAATTTATGTTGATGCCGGAAGAAGATTTCTTGAAAAATTAAGAGGTGTTACTGATCCTGAAAAAAAGAGAAAAATTATAGGAAGGGAATTCATTGAGGTTTTTGAAGAAGAGGCAAGAAAGATCAGTGATGTAGAATTTCTTGCTCAGGGAACCCTTTATCCTGATGTAATTGAGAGTGTTTCCTTCAAAGGACCTTCAGCTGTAATCAAGAGTCATCATAATGTTGGAGGTCTGCCAGAGGTCATGAAACTTAAGCTTATTGAACCCTTAAGAGAATTATTCAAGGATGAGGTCAGGGTACTTGGACAGGAGCTCGGTCTTCCCGATGAGATATGCTGGAGGCATCCTTTTCCTGGTCCAGGACTCGCAATAAGGTGCATTGGAGAGGTTACAGAAGAGAAATTAAGAATCCTAAGAGAGGCTGACTCAATAGTACTTGAAGAAATAAAGGCTGCGGGACTTTACAGGTCGCTATGGCAGGCCTTTGCAGTTCTTCTGCCTGTAAAGAGTGTTGGTGTTATGGGAGATGAAAGGACCTATGAGAATGTTGTTGCAGTGAGGGCTGTAACGAGCCTTGATGGAATGACAGCAGACTGGGCAAGACTTCCCTATGAGCTTCTTGAAAGGATTTCACTTAGAATAATCAATGAGGTCAGAGGTGTAAACAGGGTTGTCTATGACATAAGTTCGAAGCCTCCAAGCACAATTGAGTGGGAGTGAGATGGATATAAAAGATTATTTAGAGCAGAAAAGGGCTCTAGTTGATTCCTATCTTAAAAAATATTTTTCATCAAAAATACGACCTGAGCTTCTTCATTCTGCTATGACCTACAGTCTCTTTGCTGGAGGAAAGAGGATAAGACCTGTGCTATCCCTTGTATCCTATGA
>JAOACK010000053.1:0-279 GCA_026417875.1 Thermodesulfovibrionales bacterium
CTATTATACAAGGAAAGAAGACATTCTTATTCCAAAAAGAGAATACGTACAGAAAGCTTTTCTTAAGATACTTCCTTTTTATGGTCTGAACGATACAGATAATCCACAACTTGCTGAAGAATTCATCCGATCGCAGGCAATGATACTTCAGAAGATTGACTGGAAGGCCCTTGGAAGAAGAATGAGAAATAATTTTTACATGTAATATAGATTAACAATCACGAGGCTATCATTTTCCTTGAGGTGAAGGATGGCAGAAAAGGATATAAAGGATATTTT
>JAOACK010000053.1:289-13756 GCA_026417875.1 Thermodesulfovibrionales bacterium
CTTGATAATGAGGGTAATGAATTCAAGGCCTTTAATGTGAGGGATGGTCATGGCATTAAGATGCTACACAATGCGGGTATTCACATTGCGATAATAACAGGAAGATACTCTAAGGTTGTCGAACGGAGGGCAGTGGAACTAGGTATAAATCATGTATACCAGAGGTGCCACAACAAACTTGTTGCCTATAATGACCTAATAGAAAAACTCGGAATCAGGGATGAAGAGGTTGCCTACATAGGTGATGATGTTGTTGATATTCCCATTCTTAAAAGAGTGGGACTACCCGTAGCTGTAAGGGATAGCCATGAAGGAGCAAAGAGTTACAGTCTCTATATAACTGAAAAAGAAGCTGGAAAGGGTGCTGTAAGAGAGGTCTGCGACTTAATAATAAATGCAAAATATGGTTATGATATCAATAAACTAATGGAGATATGGGGTGCCACAGATTAAATTAAATAACCTGAAACCCTTCTGGAACCTGCCAACCATCCTTACAGTTAGCAGAATAATAATTATTCCGCTTTTTGTTCTGGCAGTAAGATACCATCCCGTTGCAGGAGTTTTAATTTTTCTCATCGCTTCTGCAACAGATTTTCTTGATGGTTACTTTGCAAGAAAAACAGGAAAGATTACAGAGTTCGGAATGATACTTGACCCAATTGCTGATAAATTTCTTATTATCACAGCACTGATTGTACTTGTGGATATGGGAAGATTAAACGTATGGATAGCGATAATCATGATAGCAAGGGATTTCTTGATAACAGGTCTGAGGGTTGTTGCTCTTTCAAAGGATATTATAATACCTGCAGAAATTGGTGGAAAACTCAAGACCACACTCCAGACCCTGGGTATTATCCTTCTTATTCTCTGGGACAGTACCGGCCTGGAGCTTCAGGATGCGGGAACGGTAATTATATGGTTAGCAATGTTTTTATCAGTGATATCAGGAATAAATTATACAATCAGCTTTAGAAAGGCTATGAGGAACAGACAGTGACTGAAGCAGCAATTCTTGTGCTTGTCTCGGTTGCCTCTTATCTTCTTGGAGCTGTGCCTTTTGGTCTAATCTTTGGAAGATTATGGGGTATTGATCCAAGGCTCAGCGGAAGCAAAAACATAGGTGCCACTAATCTACTGAGAACAGCAGGTATAATTCCAGCGATCCTTACGCTTATATTTGATATATCAAAAGGTGGTATTGCTGTACTCATTGCAAGAGCCCTTAAGGTAGAGCCCGACTGGTTAGCCGGTCTTGCTGCTATAGTGGGGCACAATTTTTCTGTATATCTTAAATTTAGAGGAGGGAAGGGTGTTGCCACTAGCATAGGAACCATGATTGTACTTTATCCAGCTGGGGGAGCAGTTGTGATTGGAATATGGTTACTCGTAGCCTTAATCACAAGATATTCTTCCCTTGCGGCCCTCATCAGTATCGGATTTTCTCCTGTAATATTTACTGTGCTTGAAAAACGTGATATGATAGCATTTACAGTACTGGTTGCATCCCTTGTTATTATGAGACACAGGGATAATATTAAAAGACTTCTGACAGGGACAGAAAAGAAGATAGGAGAAAGGGTCCTCCCGGCACTGGGTATTATTTTTATATTAGCTTTTTTAAATCCAGTGCTTGCTGAGGGAAAGGCAGAATATCCTGATATTGAGTCCATTAAAGAAGAAAGCCTTAATAAAGGATTGCGATTTCCCGAGGCAGGCGTACACTTTTTCCTCACAAAGGAGCCTGAATCCATTCTCTCACAACCAGTTAATACTGATTCACCCCTTATTTCTTTTAAAAAAGCAGAAAGGGCTTTCAACACCAGTGTCAAGGATGCTTTTTTTACAGGTATACCTTATCTTATTGAAACCTTTAGATTATCCGCAGGTAACCTAATATGGTTAATAAATCTCGGCCTTCTTTTTTCTCTAATTACAATCGTCTCTTTACTCTTTGCATTTTTTATAGCCTCAATCACTCGGCTACCTTTTGAATTACCCCTTCTCACTCACGAAATCTCTGAAAAGAAGAGCACCGCATTATATCTCTTAATGCTAATCATCGGAGCCATAGCAGGCCTTCCCTATTTTGCAGGCACACTGCTTCTTCTGAGCGCAATCCATAATCCTTCAAAATCTCTGAGGATCTCTGTAATCTTTTATTTTATCTTTATTCTAATTCTGCCTTTTATTCTGAGATTTGAACAGGGATTTTTAAGGATATTATCAGATCCTGAGATAAAAGCTATAAGCGGGGTTAATGAGGGAAAGGATAATAAACTAATACTGACACTCAAAGAGAGTGATTCAGCAGTATTTATGTTCTCAAAAGCTCTCGCATTAAAAAGGGAAGGGAAGATTGATGGAGCGATAAAGATTCTGGAGAGTCTTTCGAAAAATCCTGACTACAGGGTTTTTAATAACCTTGCCAACTGTCTTTTCCTTAATGGGGATCTTTCCAATGCAGAGGCTTATTATCAAAAGGCCCTCGAGCTTAAAAAAAATCCGCAGAGCCTTTATAACTTAAGTCAGCTCTTTAAGGAAAGGCTTGATTTTGAAAAGGGTAAATACTATTACGAAGAGGCCATGAAGATTGATGCAGAGCTTATCTCCTCATTCACAAAGATATCTTCTAAATCTCCTAATAGATTTTTAATGGATATAACCCTGAATACAGGAGAGCTCGTAAAATTCACTATTAAAAAAATAGCAGGAAGTGCATTTTCATTAAGAATGCATGAAATAGTAATTCCCCTCATACTTTTCGCACTTCTATTCATAAGATTTCCAGCACTTGCCTACAGATGCTCCCGCTGCGGCAAGATTATCTGCAATATCTGCCAGAGAAAAGAGCTCTGGGGAAAGATGTGTCCTGAATGCTATGAAGTCCTTGTAACACCCGATAAGACAGACTCAAGGACAAGACTTCAAAGACTGTTATACCTGCAGAATAAAAAATCTCAGAGAAGGAGAATCTTCTGGGTTCTTACTTTTTTACCAGGGATTACCCAGATTGTATCGGGTGCAATGTTTCAGGGTCTTTTGATATTGTTTCTTATTGGTATCTCAATAATGAGTTTTGTAGCTTATGAGCATTTCTTTATAGCAAACTTAAAGCAATTTTATCTTATCTGGACAGGTATACTTTCAGGAACACTTGCATTATTGTTACATCTTTTGAGCCTCAGGAGGTTATCAAGGATATGGCCTTAGAAGGTTCTCTGAAAGAATTTGGCCTCGCTGATATACTGCAGCTCCTTTATTTCCAGAAAAAGACTGGGGCACTGGTCATTGAGGGAAGGTTTGACAGGATAAAGATACTCTTTAAGGATGGAAATATTGTTGCAATAGAATCAAGAAGAAGGCTTGAATCAAACAGGCTAGGTAGGATTCTCATTAAAAAAGGCCTTATTACTCAGGCTGAACTTGATGAGCTTCTTAAACAACAGCCCCTTACAGGATTAAGGCTCGGTGAGATGCTAGTTCAGAAAGGGGTATCTCCAGAGGTTATTACTGAGAGCCTTACAAAACAGATGACCGAGACCCTTATTCAGATTCTTCAGTGGAAAGAAGGGTATTATGAATTTAAACCGGAAGGTGTATCTATAAGCAAAGAGCTAGCCATAAGCCTTGATACCCAGCACATGCTCATGGAAGGTCTGAGGGTCCTTGACGAGTACTCACTGATAGGAGAAAAGGTATCTCCTGATATGGTCTTTAAAATTAGCGGTGAAATCCCTGAGGACCTTCAGGAGAAGGAAAGGCAGATCCTTGAGTTAATTAATGGTGAAAATGAACTCTCCACTATTGTAGAGCTTTCAGGCATGGAAGAAATTGAGGTCTCAAGGATAATTCTCAGGCTTCTTGAGGCTGGTATTATAAGGGAGAAAAAAGCGGAGGAATTTATAGTACCACCTCCTGAAGAGGAAAAGAGATTTATCCCTCCCCTTGCTCCCTTTATATGGTTGCTAACAGCAGCCTGTCTTGTGTTTTCTGTGTCCTGGTTTTTCCATTTTAAAAATGATCTTAAAAAATTCAGGGCTATAAAGGAAATAGAAGCCATTGCATTAAAATTAGAATTCCACAAAATAGAAAAGGCTAACTATCCTGAGCCGGAAGATTTCCCTACTCACTCTGATCCCTGGGGATCACCTTATGTTTACAGACTGTTGAAATCAGAGGTTCCTAAGCAAAGTCTCCCAGTAATCCTCAGTAACGGCCCTGACAGAAGTACTGAAACAGAGGATGACATTTACTGATGAAGGCAGTTGTTCTTTTAAGTGGGGGTATTGATTCCTCAACAACACTTGCCTGGGCAAAGGCAGAAGGATACGAACTCTATGCCCTGAGTTTTGATTACAGTCAGCGACACAGGATAGAGCTTGATGCAGCAAGAAAAGTTTCCAGCAGTCTTGGAGTTAAAAAACATCTCATAATCAAGTTTGACCTCAGAGAGATAGGTGGCTCAGCCCTCACCTCTAAGATAGAGGTTCCAAAGATGCAGACCGGTGCTAAACATGAAATCCCTGTAACCTATGTGCCTGCAAGGAACACCATTTTCCTTTCTTTTGGCCTTGCATGGGCAGAGGTACTTGAGGCTCCTGATATATTCATAGGTGCAAATGCAGTAGATTACAGCGGTTATCCTGATTGCAGGCCTGAGTATTTATGGGCCTTTGAAGACATGGCTAATCTTGCTACAAAGGCATCTGTAGAAGGAAGGATTCATTTCAGCATAAAGGCACCTCTTTTATACATGTCTAAGGCAGAGATTATCAGGCTTGGTGTATCCCTTGGACTGGACTACTCCCTTACATGGAGCTGTTATGACCCTCAGGAAAAGGATGGTCTTTTTTATCCCTGCATGACCTGTGATAGCTGTCTCTTCAGGAAGAAAGGCTTTAAGGAAGCAGGGATTGAAGATCCATTAAAACATGCTTGATTTTCTCTTTAAACCAGGGTCGATTGCTGTAATCGGTGCTTCAAGAGAAGAAAAAAAAGTCGGACACGCAATTCTTAAGAATCTTATCCTCGCAGGTTATAAAGGAAAGCTCTATCCTGTAAACCCTAAGGCTCAGGAAATACTTGGCCTTAAGTGCTACGGATCTTTAAAGGAAATAGATTCTCCAGTTGAGCAGATAGTTATAGCTGTTCCTCCTCCTGTAGTGGCTGAAACCCTGAAGGAGGCAGCGGAAAAAGGTGTAAAGAGTGCTGTTATAATCACTGCCGGTTTCAGGGAAGCAGGGCCTGAAGGAATGAGACTTGAAGAGAAGATAAAGGATATAGCAAGGAAAGGAAATATCAGGATACTCGGACCAAACTGTCTTGGAATCATAAATACAGAAATAGGTCTTAATGCAACCTTTGCAGCAGGAAACCCTCCAAAGGGCAAAATATCCTTTTTCTCTCAGTCAGGTGCTCTGGGGATAGCCATTCTTGACTGGGCTATAGGAAACAATTTGGGGATCTCAAAGTTTATAAGTCTTGGCAACAAGATAGACCTCAGTGAGCTGGATTTTATTGAATACTTTATGAATGATCCTGACACAGAGGTAATACTCGGTTATATAGAGGATGTAAGTGATGGCAGAAGGTTTCTTGAAATTGCAAAAAGGGCAACAAAGATAAAACCTCTTGTACTTATAAAATCAGGGGGCACAGAGCATGGAGCAAGGGCTGCCTCTTCCCATACAGGTGCTCTGGCTGGTTCAGAGATTGCCTTTGAGGCAGCATTCAAACAGACAGGCGTGCTGAGAGCAAAAAGTGTACAGGAACTCTTTGACCTTGCCCTTGGTTTCTCATCAGGAAGACTGCCAGAGGGTAACAGGCTCCTCATAATCACAAATGCTGGTGGTCCTGGAATACTTGCAGCAGATGCAGCTGAAAGAGAGGGACTTGAATTGCCTCTACTAAGGAAGGAACTCGTGGAAGAATTAAAAAGGGGTCTTCCAGGAAATGCCTCTCTTTATAATCCTGTAGATATTATAGGTGATGCTGATTCAACGAGATACAGATTCGTACTTGACAGGGTTGTTAAGGAAAAGGACTTTGACGCCTTTTTTATTATACTCACACCGCAGGCAGTAACAGATGTAAAAGAAGTAGCAGTTACAATCATAGAGAAATCAAGAGAGACTCCGAAGCCGGTAATAACCTCTTTCATGGGAGAGGCAAGGATAAAAGAGGCATCCCTTATGCTCAGATCCAGTGAAATACCTTCATATCCCTACCCCGAGGTAGCAGTGCATGTATTGAAGAGAATGGCAGAATTTTATCAATGGAAAAAGATTGAATCTGAAGAGCCTCCATATTTTTCTGATATACAGAAGAATAAGGCGGAGGCTCTCATGGCTTCATTCAGAAAAGAAGGGATGACCGAAATAACTGAAGGTAATGCAATGGACTTTCTGAGCTTCTATGGTTTCAGATTTCCTAGGCGAGCGCTGGCACTGACAGCTGAGGAAGCCGCTCATATAGCAGAGACCATTGGTTTTCCTGTTGTCATGAAGATTTCCTCTCCAGATATCCTCCATAAGACAGAAGCAGGTGGAGTTAAATTAAATATAAATTCAAAAAAGGCGGCCCAGGAGGCATTTCTTGAAATAACCTCAAATGTAAAAAGACTCTTCCCCCGAGCCTATATCAGAGGTGTTATGGTTTATGAGATGGTAAGAGGAGGAAGGGAATTTATCACAGGAATAACCTTTGACAGAACCTTTGGCCACATGGTGATGGCAGGGCTCGGAGGAATCTATGTGGAGGTACTGAAAGATGTATCTTTTAGAATAGTACCAATAACAAAAAGGGATGCCATAAATATGCTTCATGAGCTCAGGTCTTTCAGATTAATGCAGGGTGTAAGGGGTGAAAGACCGGTTGACATAGAGTCAATAATAGAACAGCTTCTGAGGCTCTCAAGGCTTGCCATGGATTTTCCGGAAATCATGGAGCTTGATATCAATCCCCTTGTTGTGTTTGAAAAGGGCTCTATAAACCTTGATGCCAGAATAATAATTTCAAGGAGGCAGTAGAAATGAAAAAGATTTTTATCCTCTCTCTACAGCCCTTTGCTGGAAAGACCTTCCTCAGTATAGGACTTCTTGATAAATTAATTGAGAAAGGTTTCAGCACAGGCTATATCAAACCAATGGGACTAACACCCCAGCTGATTGGAGAATCTGTTTATGATGCAGATGCTGTGTTAATAAAAGAGCTCTTTAAATTTAAAGAACCCCTGGATGTAATGTCTCCCTTTGTAATAACCTATGAGACCATAAAATATCTCCTTCAGGGCAGGCTGACTGACATAAAGGAAAAAATTACAAACTCAATTGCTCACTTTAGCGGTAAAGATATCATCATAATCAGCGGAGCAGGAAATCTTTTCACAGGAACTGTTCTCGGTATAGATTCGCTCAGTCTTGTTAAAGAGACCGGCGCCATGGTTATTGCAGTTGAGAATTTTTCTGGTGACTCAACAATTGATAATCTGGCAGGCATCAAAAAACTTTTTGAAGAAAGGTTTCTGGGTGCTGTTATAAATAGAATCCCTCCTAACACTATTTCATATGTAAATGAAAATATTAAAACCTTTCTTGAAAAAAGGGGGATCAGACTATTCGGACTTTTTACAAAGGATGAAGTTCTTGAATCCATCACAGTTAGGGATCTAGTTAGCATTCTCAATGCCCGAGTATTATGCTGTGAGGACAGACTTGATGAACTTGTAGAACACTTTACTGTTGGAGCAATGGATGTGGATAATGCTCTAAGGTATTTCAGAAGAATTCCCAATAAGGCTGTCATCACAGGCGCTCACAGAGCAGACATCCAGCTTGCTGCCATGGAGACTTCCACAAAGGTTATAATATTAACCGGTGGAATGACCACAAATGACGTGGTGATAGCAAGGGCTATCTCAAAGGGTATTCCCCTTCTATCTGTGGAGCATGATACCTTTACCACGGTGGACAAAATAGAATTTATGCTTGGCAAAGTAAGAATCAAAGAACCCCAAAAGATAGAGAGGCTAAGGGAAATGTTTGATAGGAACTTTGATATAGATGGTTTACTGAAGGAGCTGAGATGACAGCCTATGAGCTCATAAAAAAGAAGCGGGATGGAGAAAAACTGTCAAGGGAAGAGCTTGAATTTCTCATAAGGGGTTATACTGAAGGCAGAATACCTGATTATCAGATATCAGCCTTCCTAATGGCAGTATATTTTCAGGGAATGAGCGATGAGGAGACCTTTAATCTCACAGATATAATGCTCAGGTCAGGAAGGATCTTTGACCTTTCCTTCATAGAAGGAGTAAAGATAGATAAACATTCAACAGGTGGAGTTGGTGATAAGGTAAGCATAATACTTGCACCGCTTCTTGCATCAGCAGGAATAATCGTTCCAATGATCTCTGGAAGGGGACTGGGCCATACAGGAGGAACAGCAGATAAACTTGAATCCATACCAGGCTTCAGAGTAAATCAATCATATACTGAATTTGTTGATACAGTAGAGAAGATTGGTTTTGCTATGGCAACACAGGGCCCCGAGATAGCCCCTGCAGATGGAAGGCTTTACAGCCTGCGGGATGTAACAGCAACAGTAGATTCAATACCTTTAATAGCATCAAGCATCATGTCAAAAAAACTTGCTGAAGGCATTGATGGACTCGTTCTTGACATAAAGTGTGGCTCTGGAGCCTTTATGAAGGATACTGATAAAGCAAGAAAGCTCGCAGAGCTAATGGTTACAATAGGTAATAAATACGGTGTAAAGACAGTAGCTCTAATAACTGACATGTCAGAGCCTCTGGGAAAGACAGTCGGTAACAGTCTTGAGATAAAGGAATCTATCCTTGCCCTCAGGGGTAAATGGCCTGAGGACTTAAAAGAGGTTACTTTAAATCTTGGAGCCTGGGCCCTCTGGATAAGGGATAAAATCTCAGGAAATGAAACCAGAGAAATTAATGAATATATAAAATTCCTTGAAGGTTTAATAGAAGATGGCTCTGCCTTCAGTAGGTTTGTTGAACTCCTCAAAGCTCAGGGAGGAAATCCTGAGATTGCCTTCAGACAGGGACTTCTTCCTTCAGCAAGATTTCAGGAACATATCCTTTCACCAGAAGAAGGCTATATTTCAGCCCTTGATGCAGAGCTTGTTGGAGGCGCAGCAGTGCTGCTTGGAGCAGGAAGAAGAACCAAAGAAGAAAGCATTGACCATGCAGCAGGTATAGTTCTCAATAAAAAAGTAGGTGATTTTGTAAAAAAAGGAGAACCCCTTGCCATAATGCACTTTAATAAACAGGATAGCTTTGAAGAGGCTAAAGCCCTTTACATAAAGGCACTTAAATTCAGTTCTGAACCTCCAGGGCAAAGAAAAAAGATAATCGAAGTTATAATATAAAAATTCAGGAGGAATAAATGGCAGAGGAATTATATGATGTAGTAATTATTGGTGGAGGCCCAGCAGGACTAACAGCAGGACAGTATGCAGCAAGGGCTGGACTAAGGACAGTTATACTTGATAAATCAGCATCAGCCGGAGCACTTGCTTTTGCATCAGTAGTAGAGAATTATCCTGGTGTTGGTCCAATATCAGGAAAGGAGCTTCTTGATATATTCAGGGAACAGGCAATAGGCTTTGGTGCTGAATATATAGAGACACAGGTAATAGGAGTGAATCTCACCGGAGAAATCAAAGAGTCCTACACAATGGACAGAACATACAGGTCAAAGGCTGTGATAATAGCAACTGGTGCCATGGGAAGAAAACCCACAATCAAGGGAGAGGCAGAATTCCTCGGCAGAGGAGTGAGTTACTGTGCTGTTTGTGATGCAGCCTTTTTTAAGGGAAAGACTGTATGTGTCCTTGGAGATTCAGAAGAAGCTTTAAAAGAGGCTGGTTATCTAACACGCTTTGCCGAGACAGTTTATCTTATATCACCATCTTCTAAGCTCAAAGTTGACAAAGACAATCCCAACCTCAGGATACCTAATCTCAAGATCATGCTGGGATACACAGCTTCACAGATAGATGGGAATGAGGTTGTTGAAAGAATAAGACTAAGAAATGCTGAAGGTAAAGAAGAGAATCTTAAACTTTCTGGAGTATTTGTCTATCTCCATGGCTCAAGACCGATAGTGGACTTCCTTCAGGGAACCCTTGAGCTCGGTGATGATGAATGTATAACAACAAACAAGATGATGGAGACCTCTATCCCTGGCGTATTTGCAGCAGGAGATGTTACCTGTACAGAGGTCAGACAGGTAGTAATAGCAGCAGCCCATGGCTGCATTGCAGCACTTTCAGCTGAAAAATATATAACCCATAGAAAAAGAAGAAGATATGACTGGGCAAAAAGCCGAGATGAGTGATAAAAAGTATAAACCCATCACTGATTATTTTTGTGAAATACATTTTTTGTAATCTCCTTGATAAAAAGTTCAAAATCGCCACGATGGAAGGCCTCTATAGCCACTTGAAGGTCTCTCTCTGTGGCTGCCTTATAAACGTGTTCTGCCTTTTTATAAGAGCTTAAAGAAGGGTATCTTGAAGCAATTTTTTGAAGATATTTAATGCGTTCAGATATTAAGGACAACAATCTCTTAATTGAATCTTCAAACTCTGACATTCCTGCCCGCAGATGAAAGAGTTTTTTCCATAAAGGGTCTAAAATCAAAATACATTCCAAGAATTTTGCAATAATATTTGTACAATTCTTCCTTAGAAAGATAAAAAACTGGCATACCGGTAGTAACAACAATATAACTGAAAAAGAGAGAAGCCCTGTTCAGGGCTTTTATATCAATCTTTTTGTGAAGGGCCTTTTCAAGCCTTAAGGCAATCACCTCCATTATGCCGATTGCCTCTAAGGTCTTTTTTTTATAAAAGTCCTCATCAAAGAGAACAGCAAGGTCTATATCACTTTTGGGAGTTGACCTTCCTTTTGAATAGGAACCGTATAGATAAATTAACCTGACGGGAAATCCCCTGCTCCTGATCTCCTTGTTTAGCATTTCTTTAAGTTTATCAATCAGCTCCATGACTTATTTTAACAAAATATCTCCTAACTTGTTAAAATTAACTATGGCTAAGGTCCTCTGGCTTACAGGACTTCCTGGAAGTGGAAAGAGCACTATAGCAGATGCCTTTCTTAAGGGACATCCTGAATGGATTCTGCTTCGTATGGACGAATTAAGGAAATTTATTACACCTGAGCCAACCTATTCAGAAGAAGAAAGGGAATTGCTCTACAGGGCTATTGTCTATATGGCAAGGGAGTTTTACAGAAAGGGCATGAGTGTACTAATTGATGCAACTGCAAACAGACGCAGATGGCGGGAACTTGCAAGGAAGGAGATAGAGAATTTTATAGAGGTCTATCTCAGATGCCCTCTTGAGCTATGTATTGAAAGGGAATCAAAGAGAAAGGACCTCCATGGTGCACCTGAGGATATTTATAAAAAAGGCAGGGCTGGCTGGCCAGTACCAGGAGTAACAGTTCCCTATGAAGAACCACTTAAGCCAGAGCTTATAATAGATACAGAAAAGACCTCACCTGAAGAGGCAGTTGCTTTAATCGAAAAAATTATAGTTTAAATTTTAAACTTGAACTTTTGATAATTTTTTATTTCTTAGTAATTAACTTGCCGTTACAAGAAAAGCAGTAAATATAGTCAAAAAGGAGACGAGAGAGTGATTAATCTTAACAATATTCCTCTTAGGCTAAAGGACATAGGGAAATTTTAAACCTGAAAATGGGGATGTTTTTGCAGTTTATGAAGATGGGATATTAGCTAAAAATATTAAAAAGGCGTTGTACGAAATAGAAAAGTTCTGTGATATCTTATTCACAAAAAAACATAAGAGGATAAAAAATGCTGGCAATTACAGTTTGTCCAATAAATTAGAAAAATATAAGAGTATGCTAAAATAAATTATGGCTGAATTAAAATATGGTGAAAGGGCTATTGCTGAGGCAGAGCTTGAGCTCTGGCCCAATCCTACTCCAGAGAGAGACTATGAGATTGATATAACATTTCCTGAATTCACCTGTCTCTGTCCCCGTTCCGGTTATCCCGATTTTGCAACTATAAAGATTAGATATGTTCCTGATAAATTTATTGTTGAGTTAAAATCCCTCAAGCTTTATCTAAATTCCTTCAGAAATACCTATATATCCCATGAGGCAGCTACAAATAAAATCTATTCTGAGCTTTATGAAAAACTCAAGCCAAGGTTTCTTGAGGTTATTGGAGACTTCAATCCAAGAGGTAATGTAAAGACTATAATAAGGGTTTCTTCTAACAAAATACCAGGCACTGAGTAAGAGGTTATTTATTATAAGGTTGTAGCCTTCTCAATTAAAAAATTCTTTATCGTCTTTTCATCAACCTGGATGCCTACAAAATCAATGGATTCAGTATAATCTATATCCTCAAAGTAGCATAATTGTTCTCTGAAGAGCCTTTCATTAAAGTGCTCAAATAGTTCTTTCGCTTTTTTAGTTATATCATAGATTGAAAAAGGAAGGTCACCTTTACTCCATTAATAACAAGGGTTAACTCCTCAGGAGACTCTGTTATGGTTGCTTCTATTGTGTAGGATTTCTTAATAGTTCTCATAATCTTTAATATCTCAATTTCCTTTTCTGTGAAAAGGTCATAGTCTATGGAACGACGATGACCAATCTGTAATGCATCTGTTCTAGGGCTATAATTTTTCTTTCTTTTGATACCTGCTTATAAAAAATCTCCGCAACACGATGAAGACCAATTGTATCTGCCAATTTCAAAAAGTCATCAAAATCTCCTCTGTTAAGAACAATCTCTACAAGGGCTTTAACGGAGAGGCTTAATGGATCTTTTATATCCCAGAATAAATAAGGTTTCTTCTCGCTCAGTTCTGTAATAAAATCCTTTACCAATCTTTCAATGGATCCCATCCTTTCAGAAGCTTACAGATTTTGCAATCTCAATAAATGCCCTGAGCTTTTTCTGATCCTTTATACCCTTTTCCTTTTCCACTCCGCTTGATACATCAACTCCGTAGGGATGAACCCATCTTATAGCCTTCTCCACATTGTCAGGATTAAGGCCTCCTGCAAGTATTATCCTTCCAAATCTCTTTGCCTCTACAGCTATATCCCAGTTAAATATCCTGCCTGTACCTCCGAATTCCTCTGGTGAATAGGTATCAAGCAAAAAGGCTTGAACCATGCTGTACTCTTTAAGGGGTTCTAGGTCACTAAGTTCTCTCACCCTTATTGCCTTAATTATCTTCTGGGTATAAATAATGCTATCAGGAGTCTCATGTCCGTGAAGCTGGATCGTTGTTATGCCTGTGAGTTGGACTATTCTCATGATCTCAGGTGGAGGAGTATCCACAAATACACCCACAGTCGAGACAAAGGGAGGTATTTCTTTTATTATTTTAGCTGCTTTTTCAGGCTCTATATATCTT
>JAOACK010000054.1 GCA_026417875.1 Thermodesulfovibrionales bacterium
AGGGTGTATTGAATATCAATTCACCATCTATCAATGGCTATAATCTCGATTATATAAAAGGGACTTTTTCCTACAACGGTTCAGACTTTGAGCATCAACTGACAGGGGCAAATATAAATGAAGAACACAGACTTTCTGGCAGTATAAGATTCCCTGACTCTCATAAGATATTTGATTTTTCCCGCCCCTTTTTTAATCTCAAGCTCCAGCTTCAAAATTTCAGACTGAATTCTTTGCTTTCCGGACTTCCCCTTAAAGAAGAGTTAAGACTTAATGGAGATATAAGACTCACTGGCGATGATCTATCACAGGAATTAAGCTTAAAACTCAGAAGTCCTGCATCCAGCCTTGAGGGTTCTCTTAACCTTAAAGAATGGAAAAGGTATGAATATGAGTTCTATTCATTTATTAAGACAGCTGAGCTGAAAGTTCTCAGTCCTGAGTTTTTTGATACAGCACTTAAGATAAAAGCTAAAGGAACAGGCGTCTTTCCTGAAATTAATGGATTTTTAAATATCCACTCTGAGGAGGTCAGGCTCAATGGAGTACCAGTTGGAGCCTTAAAATTTGATGGAGTGATAGAGAAAGACTCTCTTGCTCTGGCAGGTTCCTTATTTGATGGTCTTCTTATTTTAAGAGCTCGTGGTGATGTTGTAGCTCCCTTTAACTATAATGTGGAAATTGAATTTAGAGATGCTTCGTATAAAACCATCTTTCGGGCACTGATAAAGGATGCTCCGGAGGACGTTGACCTCGGGCTGAAGGGAAACCTTATACTCGTCAAAGAAGCGCATGTCCTTTCAGGCAATCTCTATTTTGATAAATTTGCAATTTCAGGTTTTGGACACGAACTCAGAAACAGGGTACCTGTTAAGCTTGAACTCAGGGATAAAAGGCTTGTGATCAGTTCATTAGAAATGATAAATGAAGGAGGCTCTGTTAAAGCCTCTGGAGAGATAAACATAGGAGAGGGTTATGCCCTTGATCTCAGGGGTTCTACTTACCTCTGGCCTTTTAAGAAATTTTCAAGGTCAATAAAGAATATTAAAGGAAAGGTTGATTTCGGAATAACAGTTTCAGGCAAATGGGATTCTCCGCAGCTTTCTGGAGAGGTCTCCTTAAAGGACGGAACTCTGAGTATAGAAGATATACCGTACCAGGTAACAGAGGTTAACTCCCTTATCAGATTCAATGAAAACAGGATAAATATTGAACAATTTCGTGGAAAGGTAGCAGGAGGTATAGTTTACGCAAAGGGTATTGCATACCTCAGGGGATTCAGACTGGGAAGATTCAATATGGAAGTGACTCTTAACAATATATCAGCTACAGTTTCAGAAGATTTTACATTGACCTTTGATTCAAATCTTTATCTTAAAGGTGAGAGATATCTCAGGCTCATTACAGGCGAGGTAAGATTGAAAAAGGCCTTTTATAGAAAATTCATTGAATGGAGATCCTGGATGCTGAAAAGAGCTGAGGAGATGCCAGCACCACCCGAGGTGTCAATACCGACCTTTCTTGATGCATCTTTAAACATTAAAATAACCGGACCTATTCCTGATGCCTCGTCAGTTCTTATGGTTGACAATAATATTGCAAATGCAAAACTTAAAGTTGATTTTCTTCTTAAAGGAACACTCAAGAAACCTGTGATTCTTGGCAGGGTTGAGACACTTGAGGGTATGGTCTATTTCAGAAACAATGAGCTGAAACTCATAAGTGCCACTGCTGATTTTACAACTCCTGATAGAATAGATCCCTATTTCAGAATAAGGGCAGAAACCTTTTCGAGAGGTTACAGAATATCTCTTCTTATGGAGGGGTATCTCAGAAAATTTAATCTTTCTCTTTCCTCAGAACCTCATCTTGATGAGGTTGATATAATAGCCCTGCTCGCGGTTGGAGAGACAGGAACAGCACTCAAGGGTTATGGAGGAGGTATAGGTGCTGCTGAGGCAAGCTCTTTTATAACAGGGCAGCTTCAGGAGACTCTGGAACATAGGGCAAGACTCTATACAGGTATAGACAGGGTTCAGATTAGTCCTTATGTATCTAAGACAGGTGAGATAGGTCCCAGGGTAACTGTTGGAAAGAAACTTGGTGAAAGATTATCCATACTTTATTCAAGTGCTGTGGGATCAAGAGAATCTGATGTGATAAAGGTGGAATATGAATTGAGCAAAAAGATCATGCTCGTTGGTGAAAAGGATGAGCGTGGAAGTATGGGAGGTGACATAAAATTCAGATTCCAGTTCCGGTAAAGAGGAGATTAAAATTAAGGTTGAGCTCAGTTAATAAAAGATTATGGTTGATCTTAATTTTTTCTTTATCTTTTAACTTAATCTTTTCAGCCATAGTATCAGCCTCAACCTCTTTTGAAATTGAGGGTCTCTATTCTATGAAAAAGGAGGAATTTCTTGAAATTCTTGGAATTCAGGATGAGCCTTTATCAACTGATAGAGTAAGAAGGGGTATAAAGAGGGCATTTCTTACCGGCCTTTTTGATGATATAAAGATAGAACGAGAAGATGAAGTAATAAGGATAAAAGTAAGAGAAAGGCAGATTATTGAGCGAATAGAGGTAAAAGGAAATTTTTATCTTTCAGGTGATGACATACTCGGTGCTTTTATACTTAAAGAGGGAGAACCCATGAGATATGATCTTCTGGAGGATGCAAGAAAGAACCTTCTTGCATACCTTTTAAAAAAAGGCTATCCAGAGGTCGACATCAGATTTGAGATAAAAGAAAAAAGGTCAAGGATTAGATTGAAACTCCATATAAAGGAAGGGCAACCCCTTATTATCAAAAAGATAGAAGGTCCTGAAGAGATTACACCATTTATAAGGCTATCAGTAGACAGGCCTTTTGACCTCACTCTACTTGAAGGAGATATAAATTTTATCAGAGAATATTACAAGAATGAAGGTTTTATAAATCCTGATGTGAGGGCATCCTTTGAGGATGGTATTCTCCACTTCTCTGTTAATCCCGGCACGAGGGTGATTGTTAAATTTCAGGGAAACAGGGCATTTTCAGATAGGGAACTCTTTAAATTGATGCCCTTTTCTACAGCAGAGTCAATATCTGATGAACTCATAGAAGAGGCAAGAACGAGGATACTTCTTGCGTATAAAAAAGAGGGTTATCCCTTTGCTGCTGTTGAAGTTGAGCATAAAGCTGAAATAGGGCAATTATACATAGTATTTAAAATAGATGAAGGTAAGAGATACAGGATAGGAAAGATTATTCTTTCCGGTATAACCCTGCCTCAGGATAAACTTCTTAAAATCACTGGTTTAAAAGATAAGGAGTACTTTATTCCTGAAAAACTTGATCTGGCACTGGAAAGACTTAGGGCCTTCTATCGCTCACTGGGATATAGAAATATAGTAATAGATGAACCTGTTCTTGATTTTGATGAAAAGACAGAGACCCTTTCTATATTAATAATGATTCAAGAAGGTGAGCAGGTTTTGATAGATAAGATTTTTATAAAGGGAAATAGAGAGATAGATACAGAAGCTCTGAGGGAGATTATGGAACTCAGGGAGGCAATACCTTTTAATGAGACTGATATAAATGATGCAAAGCTCAGATTACTTGAGTACTATTTTTCTAAAGGATATATTGATGCAGAATGTGATGTTGAGATAGTGTTCAGAAATAGCTATGCAGATATTGTATTTAACATTTCAGAGGGAAGGAGATACTCTTTTGGCAGGACAATTATAAGAGGGAATCTTGACACATCCTCGCGTGTTATAAAAAGGGAATTGCCCTACGAGACAGGAGCTTATTTCAGCCATGGCTCTCTTCTTGAGACAAGGCAGAGGCTTTACAGACTCGGTCTCTTCAGTGAGGTTGAGATTGAACCTGTCAGAGAGGATTCCACTCAGAATGTACTTATTACTGTAAAGGAATCGCCCCAGGGTGCCTTCGAATTCGGTATCGGTTATGGTGAATATGAAAGATACAGGGGATTTATGGATTTAAGCTATAGAAATATTTCCGGGATGAACAGGCAGATATCTCTGAGAATAGAGACAAGTTCTCTTGAGAGGAGATTTATAATTAATTACTACGACCCCAGACTTCTTGATTCAAGGACTTCTTTGAGAATAATACCTCTTTATGAGGAAAGAAAAGAAAAGAACATTGACACAGGAGAGATTCTTTACAGACTGAGGAGATATGCTGAAAAGACAGGAATAGAGACCCCTCTGTCAGAAAATCTCAAGTTTGAACTTTATCATGAATTTTCTGTTGTAAAGACCTATGATGTAAGACCTGAGATCGTTCTTCCAAGAGAAGATGCCGGTACCCTAGCCATAAGCAGTCTTGTCCCGGGACTGGTCTATGATACAAGGGATAATCCCTTTGATCCGAGGAAAGGTATTCTCACAGGTGGAAGACTCAAGATTGCATCAGAAGCCTTAGGTTCAGAGGTTGAGTTTATAAAGGTCAACGGAGATGCGAGCACTTATATTTCACTTTCAGGGAAGTTTGTACTTGCCCTGGGGCTCAGGGCTGGTATAGCCTGGCCTTTTGGTAAGACCGAGGAGATACCAGTGGTCGAGAGGTTTTTTCTTGGAGGAAGGGCATCTGTGAGGGGATTTTCTCAGGATAGCCTCGGTCCAAAGATTAATGATACACCGGTAGGAGGTGATTCCTTTATCCAGACAAATCTTGAGCTGAGATGGTATCCTGGGAGATCTTTTTCAATTGTAACCTTTCTTGATGGTGGAAATGTATGGTTCAAAGATAAAGGAATTTCACTCAGTGACCTCAGGTATTCAGCTGGTATAGGTTTCAGATATAATACACCGGCAGGTCCTGTGAGGCTTGATTACGGACAGAAACTTGAAAGAAGACCCGGTGAGTCAAAGGGAGAGATTCATTTCAGTATAGGTCATGCTTTTTAATAGGGTAATAGAGCAGCAGAGCAGTAGAACAGCAGTCTTTTTGTTTTTTTGCTTTTTACTTTTCTATTCAACCTCAACCTCAGCTTCTTTAATTGAGGCTACTGTCGCTGCGGTTGAAGATGAGGTCATTACTCTAAGTGAATTTAACGAAAGATACGATGTAATGAAGAAAGCCTTTCCAGAGATATCAAAAAAAGAGGTGATTGACAGCATGATAAACAGGCTTCTCCTTCTCAGGGAGGTTAGGCTGTCAAGGATCTCAGAGCAGAGGGGATTTCTCAATCCGGAGGATGAGAACAGGATAATTGAAGAGTATATAGAAATAAAAATCAGGGCATCTGTAAGGGTAACAGAGGAAGAGATAGAGAAGTATTATGAGGCCAATAAGTCTCATTTTGGTAACAGATCCCTTCAGGATGTTGCTGAAAAGATTGAGGAAGTTCTTACAGAGATAAAAACAAATGAATCACTTAAAGAACATATTGATAGCTTAAGAAAAAAGGCTTATATATTTATAAATACAGAATTTCTGAAGCACTGAACCCGCTGCCTTCTTACTTAATATATGCCTCAGTAACATACCTCCGCATCATCCTGTGGCTGTTAAAGTAATAGGCGATCTTTCCAATTGAATTTTCCATGATCTTTATCCAGATATGCCTATTTTCATAAAACACTGGAATAATGATATTTTCAAGTTTACTGTAAAGATCTTCTGCATCCCTTCTGTCTGCATCTGGTTCAGGATGATTTGCAGATGGTAAAGGACCGATTGACCAGCCGGTATATCCCTCAATGTGACCCTCTATCCACCAACCATCAAGAACCGAGAAGTTTATCACACCATTGTGGGCAGCCTTCATACCGCTTGTTCCTGATGCCTCGAGAGGCCTCAGAGGAGTATTTAGCCATAAATCCACACCAGAGACGATTTTTAAAGCAATATCCATGTTGTAATTTTCAAGATAAACTATCTTGATATCATCCTTCAAAGCTTCCTTTATCTCGAAGATTTTTTCAATTATCTTTTTACCTGGCTCATCTTTTGGATGTGCCTTACCTGCCATCACAATCTGGAGTCTGCCAGAGCCTATCTTCCTTAGCCTTTCAATATCATAAAAAAGAAGATAAGGTCTTTTATAGGCTGTTGCCCTTCTGGCAAATCCTATGGTGAGTAACTCTGGATTGAGCTCAACTCCGGTTGCCTCCTTAATATACTGAAAGAGTATCCTTTTTGCCTCCATATGAGCATTCCAGAGTTCCTCGGAAGGGATTCTTCCAGCCCTTACAAGAAGCTCTGGTTCATTTGCCCAGCCCGGAATATACTTGTCAAGAAGCTTCTTGATCGGTTCAGATGTCCATGTATAGGAATGGACTCCATTGGTTATTGAATGTATCTCGTATCCGGGAAATAGCTGTTTTGATACTTCACCGTGTTTTTTTGCAACTCCATTTATATATCTGCTCAGATTGAAGCCGAGTCTCGTCATATTCAGTACATCCTCACCACCGTATCTCTGGAGTACATGTAGTGGCACCACAGGCTCCAGTATCCTTTTTACAAGATCATAGGGAAATCTATCATGACCTGCCTCTACAGGAGTATGGGTTGTAAAGATACATAAAGACCTCACTTTCTCATCATCCCACACAAGCCTCTCATCCCAGACCTCTTCGATATCCCTTCGAAATCTCCTCAGGAGTTCAAGTGTTAAAAGGGACGAATGCCCTTCATTCATGTGGTATTTTTTGATCTCAAACCCCAGTTCATCCAGCATCCTCACTCCGCCTATTCCAAGAACAGCCTCCTGCTTGAGTCTGTAAGCCATGTCTCCACCATAAAGATAATGGGTTATCTCTCTATCTTGAGATGTATTTTCTTCAAGGTCTGTATCGAGGAAGAATACCGGAACCTTTCCACCGGTAACACTCTCAATCACATAAACCCATGCCTTTATCCTTACCTCCCTTCCTTCAATCCATACTGATACCCTTTGAGGTAATTCTGTTAAAAGTTTTGAAGGTTCCCATCCGCAGGGCTCTTCTATCTGGGTTCCCTTTTCTGTGAGCCTCTGCCTGAAATAACCCTTTCTGCTTATGAGTGTTACTGCAACAAGGGGAAGGCTCAGGTCAGCAGCTGACCTCAGTGTGTCACCTGCAAGTATTCCCAGTCCTCCACTATAGGTCGGAATATCATTTCTCAAACCTATCTCCATGGAGAAATAGGCTATCTTTGGTTCTCTTGTAAAATCTTCCAGTTTAAAGGCCATATAGTATGATACAATAAATTAATGGCAAAATTACTTGTTGGCTGTAGCGGTTTTCACTACACACACTGGAAAGGACCCTTTTATCCCGAAGATCTTGATGAGAGATTCTTTCTTGATTACTATTCAAAGAAATTCTCCACTGTTGAGCTGAATGTTACATTCTATAGATTGCCTGAAAGAGAAGCCTTTGTAAAATGGTATTCTGAGACACCCGGAGATTTTATCTTCAGTCTCAAAGGAAGCAGGTTTATTACACATGTAAAGAAACTCAAATCCTTTGAAGAACCTCTTGAGGTATTTTTTTCAAGGGTCAGTCTCCTTAAGGAAAAGCTTGGACCCGTACTCTGGCAGCTTCCGCCGA
This sequence comes from Thermodesulfovibrionales bacterium, assembly GCA_026417875.1. Classification (NCBI taxonomy): domain Bacteria; kingdom Pseudomonadati; phylum Nitrospirota; class Thermodesulfovibrionia; order Thermodesulfovibrionales; species Thermodesulfovibrionales bacterium. The sequence continues at coordinate 7,559 of JAOACK010000054.1, forward strand.
ATCTAACCTACAACAAAGAAAGGCTTAAGGCCTTTCTTGAAGGTCTAAGAAAATACAGAAGAAGAAACGCCTTTGAGTTCAGAAACGAGACATGGATAAAAAAAGAAGTCTTCCAGATGCTTGAAAAAGAGGGTTGTGCACTCTGTCTTGCTGACTGGCCTGAATTTCTGAAAGACCTTCCTACTACAGCAGATTTTATTTATATAAGAAGGCACGGTCACGGAACCTATGCAGACTGTTACACAATGGATGAGCTCAAGGCTGATAGGAAGCTCATAAATAATTTTCTAAAAGAAAAGAAGGATGTATATATTTACTTTAACAACGATGCTAATGGATATGCACCAAAGAATGCCCTTGAACTGATGGGACTGCTGAAGGTGAAAAGGGCAAAAAAGAGATAAAACCTCAGGGTAAAGCCTCTTGAAGAATCAGGAGATAGCAAGATTATTTAATGAAATTGCAGACCTTCTTGAACTGAAGGGTGAGAATCCTTTCAGGATAAGGGCATACAGAAGGGCTGCTATGCAGATAGAGGGCCTTCCAAAGGATATCTCTGGTCTTTCAGAAGAAGAGCTTACCAGGATTCCTGGAATCGGTCAGGACCTTGCTGGAAAGATAAGAGAATATATTACAAAAGGAAGGCTTACCCTTCATGAAGAATTAAAGAAAGAATTTCCCGAAACCTTTCTTGAGCTCCTTCAGGTTCCAGGGCTTGGACCTAAGAGGGCAAAGATTGTTTATGAAAAACTAAATATCAAGAATCTTGAAGAACTTGAAGAAGCAGTAAGATCAGGTAAACTCAGAACCCTACCTGGAATAAGAGAAAAGACAGAGGAGAATATCCTAAAGGGCATAGAGTTCCTTAAAAGAGGTTCTGAGAGAAAACCTATTGGAAGGGTTCTTCCACTTGCAATGGATATTGTGGAGGCACTCAAGCAAAAGGCACCCCTTAAGGATATAGCAATTGCAGGAAGCCTTCGTAGATGGAAGGATACCATCAAGGACATAGATATACTCGTAACATCAAAAAAACCTGAAGAGGTTATGAAGGTCTTCGTTCATCTTCCACAGGTAAGGGATGTGATTGCCAGGGGTTCTACAAAATCTTCTGTGGTCATTGAAGAGGGTATCCAGGTTGACCTAAGGGTTGTGGAGGAGGACTCTTTCGGTGCAGCACTACAGTATTTTACCGGCAGTAAAGCCCACAATATCAAGCTCAGAGAGATGGCATCGAAAAAGGGATTGAAGATAAATGAATACGGAGTCTTCAGGGAATCGGACAACAGAAAGCTCGGTGGTAAAACAGAAGAAGAGGTTTATAAGATATTGGGCCTTCCCTGGATACCTCCTGAGCTCAGGGAGGATACAGGTGAGATAGAGGCAGCTCTTGAAGGAAGACTTCCTGATATAATCTCTTTTGATGATATAAAAGGTGACCTCCATGTCCATACAAAGTGGTCTGATGGAAGTCATGACCTCGAGACACTGATTAAGGCAGCAAAGGAGCGAAACTACAGATACATAGCCATCACAGACCATTCAAAGGGCCTTGGAGTTGCAAGGGGGCTTGATGAGGAGAGACTTCTTGAGCAGATAAAACTTATTGATGAAGTAAACAGCAGATTGAATAATTTTAAACTCCTTAAGGGTGTTGAGATAGATATACGGAGTGATGGAAGGCTGGACCTTTCAGATGATATCCTCAAGAGGCTTGATATTGTTGTTGCCTCAATCCATTCTGGTTTCAAACAGTCAAAGGAGCAGTTAACAAAGAGGCTTCTTTCTGCAATAAGGAATCCCTGTGTGAGCGTAATAGCCCATCCCACTGGCAGGCTCATTGGAGAAAGGGATGCCTATGAGATAGACATTGAGGCGATTTTCAGAGAGGCAAAGAAATATGGAGTGGCCTTTGAGATAAATGCCTATCCCCTCAGGCTCGACCTTAATGAGCACCATACAAAGATGGCAAAGGAATATGGAATACCCATTGTAATAAGCACAGACACCCATCTCACCCAGCATTTTGATTACATGAGGTACGGAGTATCCATTGCAAGACGGGGATGGCTTGAGAAAAAGGATGTCCTTAACTGCCTGGAATATGAGGAGCTTATTAAAAGATTAAAGAGATGCAAAAGTTCTTGACACCCATTGGTGACTCTGGTAGACTTATTCAGTAAAAAGTGAGTAGCTTTTTATGAAGGAAACTTTTAAACATTTAGTTAAGAAAATTACCCTTGAGCCATTTATGAAGTTATTGATGACATAAGTAGAGGTAATAAAGAGGATTTCAGATACCTTAATAATAAGATAGACAGGCAGATAGAGCTGATAAGACAGTAGATAGGGAGGTAAAGGCAATAGATAGTTACAGGTAATGAAGCAGGTCACCTCAATCAGAGGATTGATAAAATTATAAAGCTTTTTTTGAAATAACAAATAAATAAGAGGTGAATATGAAGACTGTCAAATCTATTGCTCTTTACAAAAAAGCTGTAGAACACATACCAGGCGGTGTTAACAGTCCTGTAAGGGCATTCAGGGCTGTCGGAGGAAATCCTCTGTTTATAGCAAAGGCAAAGGGCTCAAAGATCTACGACGTTGATGGAAACGAATTTATAGACTATGTCCTTTCCTGGGGGCCGATGATTCTTGGCCACAGCCATCCTGAGGTGGTCAGAGCACTTAAAAAGGCAATTGAAAAAGGTACAAGCTATGGTGCACCAACACCTCTTGAGATAGAACTTGCACAGCTCATTAAAAAGGCCTATCCATCAATAGAAAAGGTAAGGATGGTCAATTCTGGCACAGAGGCTACCATGTCTGCAATAAGGGTTGCCAGGGCATTTACAAAGAGAAATAAAGTAATAAAATTTGAAGGCTGTTATCACGGTCATGCTGACGGACTTCTTGTAAAGGCTGGTTCAGGTGCAACAACCTTTGGAGTTCCTGATAGTCCTGGTGTACCAGAGGATTATGCAAAAAATACCATAACCCTTCCCTTCAATGACCTTGAGGCAGTCAGGAGTATTGTTGAGTCTGAATGGAGGGATATTGCCTGTATCATTCTTGAGCCTGTGGTTGGAAATATTGGATGTGTTCTTCCGAAAGCAGGATTCCTTGAAGGTCTAAGAAACATTACAGAGAAGTATGGAATTGTCCTTATATTTGATGAGGTAATGACAGGCTTCAGGGTATCCTATGGAGGTGCCCAGGCTTATTATGGTATAAAACCTGACCTCACCTGTCTTGGAAAGGTCATTGGTGGTGGTCTTCCTGTAGGTGCTTATGGAGGAAGAAAAGACATAATGTCCATGGTGGCTCCTGAAGGCCCTGTTTACCAGGCAGGAACCCTTTCAGGCAATCCTCTTGCAATGACAGCAGGCATAGTTACCCTGAAGATTCTATCAAATAAATCTGTTTACAGACTTCTTGAAAAGAGGGCATCACAGCTTGAAGAGGGGCTCAGGGATGCATCAATAAAATCAGGAATTCAGACAAAATTCTACAGAGCAGGCACTATGTTCTGTACCTATTTTACCGATAGAGAGGTCTATGATTACCAGACAGCAAAGACCTCTGATACAGAGAGATTTGGAAGATTCTTCAGGGGCATGCTCGAAAGGGGTGTTTATCTTGCACCCTCTCAGTTTGAGGCAGGATTCTTAAGCATTGCCCACAGTGAAAAAGACATAGACAGAACCATAAAAGCAGCCTTTGAGGTCATGAAGAGAATCTAAAAAGAAAATACATTTAAGATTAAGATCCTTTCTTGAGTGGCAAGCAACTTTTTTTTATTCATTAAAAATTCATAAAATTTTTTTATTATATTTGATTAATTAAGTTTATTTGACATTTCGAGCTGAGTATTTTAAAATTATTTTTTAATAAAAAAATTAAGTAACTGGAGGTGCCCTAAAAATGTCTGAAGCAGAGAAAAGGGGTTTTTTCAAAAGGCTACTTAGACCCACTGAGTGGCTCAAAGAAGGGATATCACTTAAGGGAAAGATTATAATTGCTGTTCTTACTCTAATAATACTTGTTGGTGGTAGCTATATTGCCTACAGGTTTTATGATTTTACACAAAATAATCCCAAATTCTGCTTAAGCTGCCATCTTATGAGGCCTGCCTTTAAGGCATGGGAAGAGAGTGAGCACGCAGGTATAAACTGTCATGATTGTCACCACCTGAGCATACCTGAGGCAAACAGGCTACTAATAAATTTTGTAATACATAGACCCACAACGCTGCCGCCAAGACATGGAAAGATAATAGTGCCCTGGAAATTCTGCGTAAGATGCCACTGGGACACTGATGAGCGTTATCCCAATGAACCGAGCATAGCACCTTCCCGTTACCATGCCCTTCATGTCTTTAATGAGAGGATAGAGTGTTCAAAATGCCATGGTTATATTGCCCACAGGTTTTTGCCTGAGGAGAGATTCTGTATAAATTGCCATCAGGGAAAAGAGGTTCATGGTGGAATGGAGGCCCTTCCCTGCCTTAACTGCCATACAGACAGGACAGTTGACCTTAAACCAGGAAGAAATAAATGCCTCTTCTGCCACAGCACTGATGAAGGTATAAGGAAAAGACTCATAGAAGATGGTACAATAGATGTAAAGTACTTTACACCTACAAAAGAGGTTATTGCACGGGCAAAGAAGATTCATATTCCAAAGAATGCACCCATGCAATTTTACTGTTATGAATGTCATAAGCCCCATACAAAGGTAAAACCTGATTCTGGAGATTGTCTTAGATGCCACCAGAATATACCCTTTGTAGGCAAGCACGGTGGACATCTTGAGATGCTAGGCAAGAACTGCATGAACTGCCATAAACCCCATTCATGGCGTGTGACACCGGAGAAGGCAAAGACCTTATGCACCTCATGTCATGAATATAAAGAGCCAGAGTCATTTATAAAGGGGTAGGATTAAAGGTTAAGACTGTGATATTGATTTAATCTTTTATTATTAGAGGTATGTATGCATGTACTGAGACCTCTCTTTGTCTTTTTAGCCTTTGTCAGTTTAATACTCATTGTAAGGGCCTTTTATGTTCCAGGGGATTTCGGAATTCATGAGCGTGGCTATATGTATGGATGGTACAGGAAATCAAATGAGGAAGAATGGAAAGCTATAAAAATCAAATACCAGGGCAATGAATATTGTAGTGGCTGTCATCCTGATCAATACAATTCTTTAAACAGCTCGCATCACGCCATCCTCCAGTGCGAAAACTGTCATGGGCCTGCCATAGACCATCCAACTGATCCTTTGAAATTATCAATAGACAGGTCAAGAGAACTCTGCCTAAGGTGCCATACCTATCTTTCCTATCCAACAAGCAACAGGGCAAATATAAGAGGTATAGATCCTGAAAAGCATAACCCTGGTATTGAGTGCTCCATGTGCCACAATCCTCATAAACCCACCCCGGGAGGTAAACATGACAAGAAGAGAATTTCTTAAAAATACATTAAGGTTTGCAGGTTTACTTGCTATTACAGGCTCTGTAGAGATATTAAAACCAGATGAGATATTTGCTGCGAAGTCTTCAGGCATTAGGTGGGTATTTCTTGTGGACACCTATAAATGTGTTGGCTGTGGTTTGTGTGTTAAGGCATGCAAGCTCGAAAATGAGATTCCCTATGATGCAAATGTAACAAGGACCTGGGTTGAACGCTATGTCCTCACAAAGGATGGTCGCCTTCTTGCAGATACACCAAAAGGTGCAAGGGATGGATTTATATCTACAAAAATTGAACTTGGCAGAGGCGAATATGTGGATGTAAAACCCAAAGAAATTGAAAAGGCATTTTTTGTTCCAAAATTATGTAATCAATGCGAGAACCCTCCCTGTGTACAGGTCTGTCCTGTTGGAGCAACCTATC
>JAOACK010000055.1 GCA_026417875.1 Thermodesulfovibrionales bacterium
AGATGTGTATAAGAGACAGATTTATTACCTGTTGAGAGATTGTCAAAGGTAAGAACTTCATACCCTGACTCTCCAAGGGCCTTCACAACATGACTTCCTATATAACCTGCTCCACCAGTTACGAGGACCTTCATTCTTGAACTCCTTTCAAAGAAAGGTTCAAGATATTTTAACAGAATATGCTAAACCATACTCAACTATATGTTTATTCTGGTGGATGACTCAAGAGTATATGCTATACTAAAATTATATGGAATTACTTAAAAAATTAATGGATAAAATAAATGCCGATGGCATTGTCCTTACTGATCTGAAAAATATTCGATATTTTACAGGATTCACTGGTTCTTCTGCACTCTGCTTTTATACAAAAAAAGAGGCCTTTTTTATAACAGACTTCAGGTATAAAGAGCAATCAGAAAATGAGATAAAAGGCTGGGAGATTATTATTGAAAAAAAGAAATTCAATGCATTAAAAAAACTAATTAAAAAACTTAAGCTTAAAAAAATCGCCTTCGAATCCACCATAAGTTTTGAGCATCTTGAGATTCTTAAAAAATTTAAGGTAAAACTGAGTCCTATTAAAAAAGAGATTTTAAAACTTAGAGAGATCAAGACAGCCGGTGAGATAGAAAGGATTAAAAAGGCAATAAAATTGGCTGAAGATGGATTTCTGAAAATAAAAGAAATGATCAGGCCTGGAGTAATGGAAAGAGATATAGCAGTGGAGCTAGAGTACCGGATGAAAAAACTTGGCTCAGGAAGACTTCCTTTTGAAGTGATAGTTGCCTCTGGAGAAAATTCAGCCCTTCCCCATGCCAGGTCATCTATGAGAAAGCTCCAACCAAATGATATCGTTTTAATAGACTGGGGTGCTGAGGCAGAAGGCTATTATTCAGACATGACAAGGACCTTTCTTATTAAAGGAAATAATTCAGAAGAGAAAAGAAAGATATACCGGATAGTTAAAGAGGCACAGGAAAGAGCCATCAGGACTATAAGACCTGGTGTTACGACCAGAGAGATTGACAGGGCAGCAAGGCAGTACATAGAGGGGAAAGGTTATGGTAAGTCCTTTGGCCATTCTACAGGTCATGGAGTTGGCCTTGATATTCATGAACTCCCGACTATAAGTATTTCTGGAAAAGAAAGGCTCAAACCAGGTATGGTCTTTACAGTAGAGCCAGGCATTTATTTAAGTGGCATGGGTGGAGTTAGAATAGAAGATATGGTCCTTGTAACTGACAGGGGTGTAGAGGTACTTACCAATCTGCCAAAGGAGCTTGAAGAACTTTAAGATGAATGAATCACTGAAAAGATTGAAATCAACTCTTGATTCCATAATCCTCGGGAAGGAAGATGTCACTAAGTTCTCCATAATAACACTCCTTGCCAGAGGCCACCTACTTATAGAGGATATCCCTGGAGTTGGAAAGACAACCCTTGCCTATGCCCTGGCAAAATCCACAAGCTGCACATTCCAGAGGATACAGTTTACAAGTGACCTACTTCCATCAGATATAATAGGAGTGAATGTCTACAATCCTGAAAAAAGAGACTTTGAATTCAAACCAGGTCCTATCTTCGCAAACATTGTCCTTGCAGATGAGATAAACAGAACCAATCCAAAAACCCAGTCAGCCCTTCTTGAGGCAATGAATGAAAGAAGGGTATCCATTGATAGAAAAACTTATGAGATACCTGAACCTTTTATGGTGATTGCAACACAGAATCCAATAGAATATTATGGAACTTTCCCCCTTCCAGAAAGCCAGCTTGACAGATTTATGATGCATCTAAGGATCGGTTATCCCGAGCCAGAATTTGAAAAAAAGGCACTACTGACTGGCTCAAAATTTGATGAGATAGAAAAACTCTCTCCTGTGATAAGTCCTGAAGAGATAAGGGATATGCAGAAGGCAGTGTCGGAGATAAGGGTTCATGAGGATGTTCTAAACTATCTCCATCATATTATTCTTGCTACAAGAAGAAATGAACAGATACGGCTCGGAGTAAGTACAAGGGGAGGTCAGTTCGCCCTTCAGGCTGCAAAGGCCCATGCATTTTTCAATGGAAGGGATTTTGTTACACCGGATGATGTAAAAAGGGTAGCTCCCCTTGTCTTTGGACACAGAATAATACTCAAGACAAAGACTTACATAAGTGATGCTACTGAACTTATAAAAGAAATAATATCAAAAATACCTGTGCCTGTATGAATTTAAAAAGCAATTTTATGAGATTCAAAAAGCCTTTATCTTCACTATGACCCTCACAAGAGAAGGTTTCAGACTCGGTCTTGCGACATTACTTGTGGGGCTTGCTTCCCTGAATACAGGAAATAACCTGATGTACCTTATCCTCTCGGTCATGCTATCTATATTCTTTCTTTCCCTGGTGGTCACATTTATTAATCTGAAGGGAATTGAGATATCAATTGAGCCAGTTGAAGAACTTTTTGCTGGAAGGTCATCGAAGATAAAGATAAGATATTTTAAGAAAGGACTTTTCCCATCCCGCTCATTCTTTTTGCTGAGTATGCCTGAAGCTCCTTTAAGAATCTTTGATTATATAGAATTACTGAAGCCAGAATTCACTGTTGAAAGGACAGTTACTATTACTCCTTTAAAAAGAGGCCCTTTGAACCTTAAGGACTTCATTTTCCTTAAAACAGGCTTTCCCTTTATATTTACCGAGAGGACAACTAGGATAAAGACAGAAGCAGGACTTCTCGTCTATCCAGCTCTGTGGGATATTGAAATTTCTCTTATTTCTCCTGCCAGAGTAGGTAATAAAAAATTAACAGGTGAAGAAGAGTTTCAGAAGATAAGACCTTATAGATATGGTGATGACAGGAGATTTATTCACTGGAAGGCAACGGCAAAAACGGGTGAACTCATGATTAAGGAATCTGCCCTTGAAGAAACCTCAAGGATAACAATCCTTCTTGACAACTTCCGGCCTCCTGACATGAATGCCTTTGAAAGGTCTGTATCCTTTGCTGCCTCCCTGGCATCAAAGGCCATAGAATCAGGTTATTATTTACGATTCGTCACCTGTCTAAAAACATTACCCTTTGGCACTGGAAGAGAACACCTTCTAAAGATACTTGACCATCTTGCACTTATTGAACCAGCGGAGGAGTTCTCTTGCCTTATAAATGAAAAAGATATAGAAGGAAATACCATGCTCATTCTACAATCAGGGCTTTCACCTCTGAAAAAGTTCACGGAATCTGCACAGAGGATTTTTTATGCCTCAGAGATATAAACTCCTTACGGCTCTTATAGCCCTTGCAGGTTCCGTGACAGTAATAATTACGGGTGAGCTCAATCCTTTCTATTATTTCTTTGTTTTTTTGATGATTTACGGTTATGTAAGGCTCCTCAAAAACAAACCCCAGGGTTCAAGATTTGTTATAGGACTTTCATCAATATGGGGACTCCTTTTATTTCTTTTTGATATTTTTGTTATCACAGGAGATTATCTGGTATCCGTAGGTCATCTGAGCCTGATATTCCATGCAATAAAATCCTTTGATATAAAAGAACCCTATGATCCCTTACAGGTCTATTTCATGTCACTCCTACAGCTTGTGATTGCCTCAGAGTTTACAACAAGAATGCTCTTTGGAGTGATAATAATCATCTTTATAGCGCTCTTTATATTTGCAATGATGATGGCTCATTATATCAAAGCTAGCAGCTTAAGGCCCGAGGAGATGGATAAGAAATTACAGGATTTATCTTCTGGTGCAAAAGCTGAGCTTCCGGCTATAACCTTCAGCTCTATAATTTTTCTTCTTATAATCATCCTGGTTCTTTCATCCTTCTTTTTTATAAGCCTTCCAAGGCTCAAATATGGCCTTTGGGGAAAGAGTCATGTTAAGGGAATAAAAAATGCCGGATTTTCAGAAAGAATGGATCTCTCTTCAGGAGAAGTAAAGCTTGATCCATCTGTAGTTATGAGGGTGGAGCTCAGACCATTAATAAAAGGATCCTATTACTGGAGGGGGGTGACCCTTGATCATTATGATGGTAAGGTATGGTCAAATTCTTTTGTTAATACAAGAAGGTTGATTAAAAAAGTTGAAGAAGAATTCATTCTTAAAGAAGAGGTTTCGGGGCTCACTGAACAGGATATACTTCTTGAGCCTGTAGATTCAGATGTCTTATTTTTACTTGACCAGCCTCTATCCATTAACATAATTGCACGCAGACTTGAAAGGGATTTCTCAGGTACCATCTATTTACCGGGAAAGGGAGCTCGCAGGCTCCATTATTCAGTAAAAAGCAGTCTCAGTTCATTTAGGGAAGGAGGCTTTGCTCCCCAGTATCTTCAGATGCCTGAATTTCTTAAAGAGAAAATCAGGTCATTTACTGAAGATATACTATCAGAAAAAAAGAACATTAAGGACAAGGAAAAAGCCCTAATTATAGAATCCTTTCTAAAAAAGAATTATACCTATTCCCTTACAGTCTCTGAACCCCGTTTAGAAACTGATCCTGTATCCCATTTTCTTTTTGTTGAAAAAAGGGGTTACTGCGAGCATTATGCAAGTGCAATGGTGCTCATGCTCCGCTCTATAGGTATTCCAGCCAGGATAGTAACAGGCTTTATGGGAGGACAGATTAATGATGTGGGTAATTATGTAATTGTAAGACAGAAGGACGCCCATTCCTGGGTTGAGGCCATGATTGATGGAAAATGGCACAGATTCGACCCCACGCCTCCTGATATAACCTCAGAGCCGGGACCACCCAGGATATTCCTCTATCTTGATTACCTCAAGCTTAAATGGCAGAGATATGTGGTGAGTTTCAGCAGGGAAGATCAAAAAAGGATTATCGAAGGATTAAGAGGATTTACTGAATACATGAAAGCTTATATAGAAAAAGCATTAATTTACACTGAAGATTTACTAAAAGGAATATCCAGTAAAATAACGAAAAGCCCACTTATATTGATTTCAAGTATTTTCTTGATCTTCCTTGCATGGCTTCTTGGGAAAAGTATTTTCAGAAGACAGGCACTTAAAGAAGTAAGTATTTATTACAGCAAATTTAAAAGATTACTCCAATCAAAAGGCTCAGGCCTTCATGAGTATTCTACACCAGGAGAGGTACTTGACTTAGGACTGAGATCAGGATTTCCAGAAAAGGAGCTCAGAGAATTTATTTCTATCTATGAATCCTCAAGGTTTGGCAATAAGGATCCTGATCTAAAGAAATACAGAGCCCTTTACAGAAGATTAAAAGAATCAAGTAAACTGATAAGGATTAAGGTTTCATCTCGAGATTAGAAATTTATTAAAAATCGGGGGTTCTTATAGGCAAACTTATCATGAAGGTTGTTCCCTTCTCCGAGGTATTGAAGGTTATCTCCCCTCCATGGGCAGTAATCACCTTGTGGACAATAGCAAGCCCCAGCCCTGTTCCACGTTCCTTGGTGGTAAAGAAGGGCAGGAATATCTTTTCTCTTATCTCAGGTGCAATCCCTTTTCCCGTATCTGATATGGAAATCCTGTAAAAACCATCCTTATGCTCTCCTTTTATGCTGAGCTTTCCACCTTCAGGCATAGCATCAAGGCTATTCTGAATAAGATTCCTCAGTGCCTGCCTTATAAGTGTCTCATCAACCATAAGTCCATCGGAAGGTTCTATATAAACAGATAGCTCAATCTCAGGAGAAATATTTAAACTCTCAATAACCTCCCTGATAACCCTTTCAGGATTAATTGATACAAGATTAGGCTCCTCGTATCTTGCGAAGCTAAGAAAATCCCTTATAATGTTGTCCATCAGGGAGATCTCTTTCTGGATTGATTCAACAATTCCCTGTATTGTGGGATCTGCCTTTTTCTTGAGCATGTTTGCATAACCTGTTATAACTGCCATGGGATTTCGGAGTTCATGGGCAATACCAGCAGCCATCTCTCCAAGGCCTTCAAGTCTTTCTCTCAATTTTATTCTTGACTGTAGCTCCTTGACCTCTGTTATGTCTGTAAAGGTTATTATTTTTCCGATAATATTCTTATTCCTGTCAAAAAGAGGGGATATGCTGAATCCGAGCCAGACATTCTTTCCAGAGATATCGCATAGAACCTCTTCTCTTTTTACAGAGTCCTTTTCAAGGATGTATCTAAGAAGGGGCTCACCGACTACATCTGAGACTGGCTTTCCCTGTATATCTTCCCTTTTTAAAATCTTTTTTCCAGCATCATTGATCTTTGTGACAATGCCTTCATTATTAATACTCATAACACCACTTGGAACACTTTGAAGAATGTTTTCATTAAATATATCAAGCTCTACATGTCTGTCCTTTAGCTGTGTTACAAGCTGTCTCATTGTATCAATGAAAAATTCCCTTTCTTCTGTTCTTGAGCCTCCAGAAGTTCTTATGGATGATATTAAAATAATTATAAGACCGATACCTGTCACCGCAGCTATAAGTATAATGGAAGGATTTACAGTCCTTTCAGAAAGTAGAAAAAAAACAGAGGAAATAAATATTGCTGTTAATAAAGCACCTATCACTATGCGCATATTATCCCTGAATCCATCTTAACCATAAATTCATTACCTCCTGCCCAAAAAGTAGGCTCACCATTGCACCTCCGGCAAGATAGGGCCCGAAGGGTATCACAGTATCAGACCTTTTCCGGCTTAAAATGACAACTACTCCCGCAAGTGCTCCAATCAGGCTTCCGCTGAAAGTGGTAAGGATTACACCCTTCCATCCGGTAAAGGCACCAACCATTGCCATGAGTTTTATATCTCCTCCACCCATCGCCTCTCTTTTGAATATCCATTCTCCGATAACTGCTATGATAAAAAACAGTAGAAATCCTGTGAGAGCACCTGTGAGTGAGGTTAGAAAACCAAGGGTCACCAATCTGAAGAAGGGATCTGGCAGTATAGGACCAAGAGCGATACCAATGAGCGTACCGGGAACAGTAATAATGTCAGGGATGATCATGTGTTCAATGTCAATAAAGGTTATAACAACAAGGCATGAGGCAAAAAAGAGAAATGGCAGGCTGTAAGGGGTATCTCCAAATTTATTGAATATAATGAGCCATAGAATTCCATTAAGAAATTCTACAACAGGATATCGCCAGTGAATCTTTGCTCCACAGGTCCTGCACTTTCCTCTGAGAAGAAAAAAACTGAGCACAGGTATATTATCATAAGGTTTTACAGGACTCTTACAGTCAGGACATCTTGAACCCGGTTTTATAAGTGACAGATTCCTTGGAATCCTGTAGATGCATACATTCATGAATGAACCTGCAATAAGACCGAGGACAAAGATTAAGAGATCCAGGCTATCCAGCATCAGGTTTCTGACTTCCGATTTCTGTTATCTCAGATGCCTTCTTAAGAAGGGCCTCCTTTTCCTGAACAAGCCTCTGTATCTCTGTAAGACATTTTATAATTTCTTCATCCCTTAGAATGTTTTTTTCATGCCTCTCTTTTAGTTCAAAGAATCTCCTGCCCATCATTTTATAATTCTCCTCAATATTCTCGTCTATCTTCCTTATCTCCTGTATTATTCCTATAACAGCGAGTTCAACCTTCACTCGCTGGGAAACAATACCAGACCATTCAAGAAATCTCGTCCATGCCCTTTTAAGATTTTGCTGTATTGTCTCTATCATAATTTTATCCTGTTACAAATAATTCTATCTTGCCCTGCCAGAATTCCTCAACATACTCTCGCAGCAAAGGATATCTCTTCAGTTCTCCGTCTCTCTTTACAAGCTCTGAGGCAGCCTCCCTCGCAAGCGGGATGAGTTCTCCATCTCTAACTATATTTGCTATCTTGAGATCGGGCATTCCAGACTGTCTTGTTCCAAAAAATTCTCCCGGCCCTCTTATCAGAAGATCCTGCTCAGCAATGGAAAAGCCATCACTGTAACGTTCCATCGCTGTGATTCTCTGCCTTGCTTCTTCTGACAGGGGCTCATAGACAAGAAGAACGCAGTAAGATCGTTCCGAACCTCTTCCGACCCTTCCCCTTAATTGATGGAGCTGGCTCAATCCAAACCTTTCTGCATGTACTATAACCATCAGTGTAGCATTCGGAACATCTATTCCAACCTCTATTACAGTTGTGCTGACGAGGATGTCAATCCTGTGTGACTTGAAGGCTTTCATTATCTCTTCCTTTTCAGAAGGTTTGAGCCTTCCGTGAAGAAGACCAATCCTGAATTCTGGAAAGATCCTCTGAAAGGCCTCCCTGCCCTGAATGGCTGACTTAAGATTGAGCTCCTCTGACTCATCAATAACGGGATAGACTACATAGACCTGTCTTCCCTTATTTACTTCCTCTCTTATGAGTTTATAAAGCTCTGATTTCTGAGATTGATACATAACCTTTGTTACAACAGGAGACCTTCCAGGTGGCAATTCATCTATTATGGAATAATCAAGATCTCCATAAAGTGTAAGGGCAAGAGTCCTGGGTATGGGTGTGGCTGTCATTACGAGTACATCAGGTGAGTCACCTTTTGTTCTGAGCTTTGAGCGCTGAATTACTCCGAATCTGTGCTGTTCATCAATAATAACAAGGCCAAGCTTTCTGAATCTTACATTCTCCTCAAGAAGGGCATGGGTGCCAACCACTATATCGATCTCTCCTTTTTCTATAAGATCAAGAGGCCTTTCTTCGACCCCCCTTGAAATAAGGGCAATTTTCAGTCCAAGGTCTTCAACAAGCCTGTGAATATTTATATAATGCTGCTCAGCCAGTATTTCTGTTGGGGCCATCAATGCTGCCTGATAACCATCCTCAACTGCCAAGAGCGCTGCCATAAGGGCAATTATAGTCTTTCCACAACCAACGTCACCCTGAATAAGCCTGTTCATCTGGAGCGGTGACTTCATATCATCAATTATCTCCTTTAATACCCTTTCCTGAGCGGATGTAAGTCTGTAAGGAAGAGAGGATTTCAATCTCTCAATGAGAATTCCGGTGCCCTTGAATGCAATGCCCCTTGAAAAAGACTTATTCTTTTTGAGTATGAAGAGTCCTGTCTGGAAGAGAAAGATCTCATCAAAGGCAAGTCTCCTCTGGTAGGGTGTTTTAAATTCATTCAGAGTGTCAGGGTCAAGAGAATCAGAAGGGAAATGAATATTTAAGAGACTTTCTTTCAAGGGAGGAAGATCAAGTTCTTTTATAATATCCTGTGGCAAAAAATCTTCTATAGAGCTCGAATGGTCGTTTACCACCGAAAACATAATTCTTCTCATCTGTCTCTGTGTTATACCCTTTGTAAGGCCATAAACAGGAACAATCCGTGCGGTATGGATGGTCTCATCATCCTCTTCGACAAACTCATAATCCGGATTCTCCATCTCAAAACCAATTCCCCAGAAGGCGTTGCGCTTAACAGGTGCGCTAACCATAAGTTCCTGCCCCGGTTTAAAGATCTTTTTGAGATAGGGTTGATTAAACCACTTGGCTTTTAATACACCTGTACCATCACTTAGTGTGAGTTCAAGAATCTTTAGTCCCTTTTTTTCAATGAGCTCTACAGAAGCAATCTTGGCTCTGACGGTCTCTATTTTTCCATATCTAAGCCGGGCAATTGGTCTCAGAAATCTTCTGTCTTCATATCTTCTTGGCAGATAATAAAAGGCATCTTTCAGTGTTCTTATCCCCAGCTTCTCAAGTATCTTTGCCCTTTCTTTACCAACGCCTTTAATATATTGAATGGAGTCTCTCACTCCTTCACCTGCGATAATGCTAATACCTACCCCTGCTCTGCCTTTGCCTTTGAATATTCGCTTTCACTCATTATATCTATTTCCCAGCCTGTCAGCTTCATGGCAAGCCTGACATTGTGACCTTTTCTTCCAATTGCAATTGACAGCTGGTCATCTGGCACTATTACCATTGCGGTCTTTTCCTCTTCATTTATTCCAATCCTATCAACCTGAGCAGGGCTGAGTGCTCTGGCTATGAGAATTCTGGGATCATCGTTCCAGGGTATGATATCTATCCTTTCACCTTTCAGTTCCCGCACTATTGCCTGAACCCTTGTGCCTTTCATACCAACGCAGGAGCCCACAGGATCAATGGCAGGATTAGAAGAATAGACTGCTATCTTTGTCCTCTCTCCTGGCTCTCGCACTATATTTTTTATTATCACTGATCCATCAGCAATCTCCGGAACTTCCATCTTAAAAAGTACAGCAACAAACTCAGGAACTGTCCTTGAAAGGGTTATTAGTGGACCCTTTGATGTATTCTGAACATCTGTGATATAAGCCTTAATTATATCACCGCGCCTCAGATTCTCGTTTGGCAGTGTCTCTTTCACTGGAAGAATCGCCTCTGCCCTTCCTATGCTGACATAATAATTTCCCTTTTCCTTTCTGAGGACTGTACCAGAAACCACCGTGCCTTTCTTATCCTTGAATTCACTGTAAATAACATCCTTTTCAGCCTCCCGTACCCTCTGGAGTATGACCTGCTTTGCAGTCTGAGCAGCTATTCTGCCAAAGTCCTCAAGCTGAACAGGTATCTCAACTATATCGTCGATTTTAACATCAGATTTTATCTTCCTTGCATCAGCCAAAGAAATCTCCTGAGTGGAATCAGTGACAGTCTCAACAACTCTCTTTGCTTCTGAAACCGTGATCGCACAGGTCTTCGGGTCAATCTTGAGATTAATATTAGTCCTTCCACCAAATCTTTTTCTTGCTGCAGACTGCAGGGCAGACTGAAGGGCATTGAGCAGTACCTCTTTTGGTATTGCCTTCTCCCTGCTTATTTGATCCACTATGTAACAGAGTTCTTTTGTCATCTTATCTCCACCTCAAGATTTGCCCTTGTTATATTATCATATCTTATAAACACCGTTCTTTTGCCAAGGTTGAGGATAATTCCTTCCTCATCTGCTCCTTCTATCTTTCCTACAAAAAAATTCTGATTATCTACCTTATCCCTGGTTATAACCCTCGCAAGTCTTCCCATATTTCTTATAAAATCATTTTTACTCCTCAAAGGTCTGTCAAGTCCCGGTGACGAGACTTCAAGTATATAGGATTCCTGTATTGGATCCTCAATATCAAGTAAGGCCTCAAGCGCCCTGCTCATCCTCTCACAATCCTCTATTGTGACTCCGCCTTCTTTATCTATAAAAACTCTTAGTAAAACCTTTTTGCCACGACTGAGTTCTACATCCACCACTTCAAGGTCTTCCTGCTCAGCACTCTTCCTTGCAAGTCTCCATATCCTTTCTTTTATGTCATCCATATTTACTCCATTTTAAAAACAAAAAAGTGGGTTTTCCCACTTTATAAATTATGCCTTCAGCAGTCTGCTACCTGAGAAATTTTATCAGAACGCGATTCCTTAACTTAATATTTCTTATCTTTCCCCGTTTTAAGTAAACTCTAATATAAGATAACAATTTTTACAAGAAAAATCAACAAAATTATACTAAAGGGCAGGAAAGTATCCTGCCCTTTAGTATAATTATTTTTTTCAGCCATTACTTGCCAGGCTGTGCTGGCTGTGCCGGTGCCGGCTGTGCTGGCTGCTGTGCAGGAGCCTGCTCCGTAGCAGGTGCTGTAGGTGCTGGAGCCTCAGCTGGTTTCTGTTGCTCGGCCTTCTTGCAACCAATTGCCATGGTAAAGGCAACAGCAAGAACAAGACAAAGTACTATTGCTAAAATCTTCTTCACCTCCACTCACCTCCTTTCAAAAAGATATTATAATACTCCGTACGTCATATTATCAATCGCTACTGAAAAGATTAAATGCATTTCTGAGGGGCTTTTCTTCTGAATAAGATTGGCAAGCCCCTTGTATAAGTGTTTATCTTTTAAATAATCTTTCTACCTTTCTTAAATCCATACATCTACAATCACAAGTTATGCTCTTTAATACGCTCAAGTGTTGTCGTTTTAGATTGTAGCGCTTTATTATCCTAACAAATTCCCTACAGCTCATGCTCGAACTTGACCCGCAAGAGTTTTTTTGATACTCTCTTAATGATATTAAAGACTCAAAATTTTTCCGAGGTGACACATGTTTAAAAGAATTCTCTATGCCACAGACCTTTCAGACTCATCACTGAAGGCCCTTGATGCAGCTGAAGATATTGCTAAAAGGAATGGTGCAGATGTTATTGTTCTTACAGTAATTCCTGAGGAAATTGCATGGGAAGGTTATTATGTCCCTGACCTCACAAATATCATGAAAAAAATAGTTTCTGAAACAGAGCAGAGACTTGAAGGATTTACAAAGGATAGATTTAAAGGTCTATCAGTAGAAAGGATAATCGCCAGAGGAAGACCCTATGAGGAGATTGTAAGGATTGCAGATGAAAAGGATGTCGATTTAATCGTGATGGGAAGTCATGGAAGGACGGGTCTTGGCCGCGTGGTTATTGGTTCTATTGCCATGAGAGTGCTTAGGCGATCAACAAAACCAGTGCTCATTGTAAGGCCTAAATAATCTTCCCCCTTCGTGTGAAAAATTCGCTAAGGGCAAGTCTTATCCTGTCTCTTATACACATCTCCGAGCCCACGAGAC
>JAOACK010000056.1 GCA_026417875.1 Thermodesulfovibrionales bacterium
AAAGCAACTCATTGGCCTCGTCATTCTTCTTACTTCCCTGAATGCCCTCTCTATTACATTCGTTGTCCTTAGCTTCACCAAGAGCTCTTAGGTGTATAGTAAAAGTTCAATAACTCCTCTAAGTCCTTCTCTATGCCTGCCTTCCTTACACCTACGAGGTGGCAATTTTTATCTCTTTATAACTCTCATGCCCTTAATCCTTTCATCACTTAACTGCCAAAAATCCTTAAAACTACTTTGATATCCCTTCATAAATCTGTTAAACTTACCTCAGTGAGTTCTACTTACATGGGTGTTCTCACTTTCTTTGAAAAATTCATTTTTAATTACGGAGGATACAATCTTTTTCTTTAATTTTCAATTTTACAAAGAAAATTTTACATTACCATCTTTAGCTGAGTAAGAGCGTGTCAAAGGAAAATAAAGCGTGGCATGGTGTCTCTTTTAAGCTGAGATATTCAAACCCGCAGGTTTATTACTTTAAAGGGTGAAGCGAGTTCGTAAATTAAGACTGTACTTATCAACAAGTTGTTAAAGATGTTATCCTATTAAAGCAGGACTAGTAATTTAAAGGAATAAAATTTGTATAGAGAGTGATTAGAGCTGTTTATATCCTGATCTTTTAACCTTATGGTGTTAGATTATGAATTTAGAAAAAATTCTTATAAAGCTTTTAGAAAAGACCTATCAGGCAGGGGATCTATTAAAATTTTATTATTCAAGAGGTTCAGAAGTAACGCATAAAGGAACCATTGATCTCGTGACAGAGGCCGATCTTGAGGTTGAGGCCTTTCTAAAAAGGGAGCTATCTACTATCTTTCCTGAGATTTCTATCCTTGCAGAGGAATCACATAGTGACTGGTCTTTTTTATCATCTCAAGAGCTATTCTTCTGTATAGATCCTTTGGACGGAACAACTAATTTTGCCCATGGACTGCCCTGGTTTGCTATCTCTATTGCCCTATTAAGAGGTAATGAGCCGCTTGCAGGAATTGTCTATAATCCTGTAAAAGAAGAACTTTTCTATGCCATCAGGGGCGGAGGTGCCTTCTTTAATCATAAAAGGATTCAGGTCTCAGAAAGGAGTCCTTTAATTAACTGCCTGTTAGCTACCGGGTTTCCTGTATCAAAAATTATGGAAAAACCCGAGTATTTTTTTAAACCCTTTGAAGAGTTTATGATCAGAACAAGGGGTATCAGAAGATTTGGATCAGCTGCCCTTGATTTAGCCTATGTAGCTGCAGGTAAATACGATGGTTTTTTTGAAGCCTATCTTAAACCCTGGGATACCGCTGCAGGGATTCTGTTAGTCCAGGAGGCTAAAGGTAAGGTAACGGATTATCATGGAAACCCCTTTAATCTCTTCAAGCATACAATAATTGCCTCTAATGCCTTAATTCATGATGAAATGGTTGAGATCTTAAAGAATAGGGATCCAGAGAACTTTAAACCTTTTTGAAATTCTGTATGCCTTATATCAGAGGCACACAAGTTTTCATACCCTTTATGAACTTCACACCGCTCGAATAATGTAAAACTGAAAAAAGAAAGGCAGATTCAGCTTCTGTAAGAAGGTTCAGGAATAGTTGTATAAATCTGAAATTGAGCCCCCCGGAAGGGGGGCAATAAATCATACCAGTTTTAAAACATTCTTCACGGAGACAACTCCTATAACTCTGTTATCTTTTACTACAGGAAGATGCCTGATTTTGTAATCAATAAATTTTTCAAGGGCTTCTTTTAGGGTGCTATCAGGATTTAAGGTGATAACCTTAGTAGTCATGAAATCCCTGACAGGTTTACCTTTATTAGCCTCATCACAACACAGGGAACTCATTAAATCCCTTTCAGAAATAACGCCAACAAGTTTAGATGTCTCGCTACTGATTACAGGTAAAAATCCTATATTCTTTTCTACCATAAGCTTAGCTGCATCAATTACAGGAATATCATCTTTAACTGAAATGGGAGAGGTTAAAAATTCCTCAACCTTTACTCTTTCAGTAAAGGGTTTCTTTATACCCGCTGAAATTACAGCCACCTCATTGAAAACATACCTTGGATCAACATAGCCAATAATATTTTGGTTCTTATCTACCACGGGTATACCCTTAAGTCCCTGTTGCTGTATCAACACCACCGCATCTATAACTCTTGCAGAATCAAGTACTGCATCGACTGGGATGGTAACTTCTTTTAATGGCGTGCCTAATCTGTGACCTGAAACAAGTGCCTTGAGAAGGGATCTTTCCTCAACAATGCCTGCGTATCTCCCATCATCTGTAATGATAGCGATTCTTTGCTCTTCAGTTTGCATTTTTTTCATGGCTTCTCCGATGGTCTGCTGAGAAGACAGGATTAAGGCTTTATGAGCAAATTTTCCGGCAGAAAGCTCTTCCCATAATCTCTCTCCACGTGTCTCCCATCCCTTAAAAATATAAAGCAGGGCCATAATCATGGGGATAATGGTAGACCAGATAATGATGGAGAGATAAATATTACCCGTAACTTTATACAGAAGGGTAATCATAAAGGGAGTAAGTCCGCCTGTAACACCATATCCCATATTATAAGTAAAGGCTATAGCAGTAGTTCTTATCTTTGCAGGGAAGAGCTCAAGCAACATAGCTGACATGGCACCGCTGTATCCTATACCATTAAAATAAGTTAACACTGCAGTAAGTAAAAAGAGAGCTGTATAATCAGGAGGATTTACATAGTTTTTCATGTAATGGAAAATCAAAGGGAAAATCAGGGCATTAGCATAAATACCTATAAGAAGTATCGGTCTTCTGCCAATTTTATCTGAAAGCCATCCAAAAAATAGATAGGTCCAGAGAGCGATGTAAGTAGCATAGGCAAGGATTTTTCCAGCATCTCCTGCAGAAATACCATGGTGTTGCATGTAGTAAGATACATAAAGCTGATTTGTGTACCAGATCGGTCCATGAGCGCCAATCACACCTATCCAGGCAAGTACAAAGAGCCAGAGATAATGCTTATTTGTAAAAAGCTCCTTTATGGGTGCGCTGGTAACCCTTCTTATCTGTTTCAGGGCAGTGAAAACAGGAGTTTCTTTATATAGAGTATGAATAATTATAGCCACAATAAAGACTGCTCCACCGGCGATGACAAAACACCATCTCCAGCCATAAGAGTTGAAGGCCTCCAATCCGAAGTAATTTTGCATTAAAGAAACGATGTTTCCGGCAACGGCCATTCCGGTTGCAGCTGTTGTGAACAGAAAACCTGTAATCAATCCCCTTCTGTGATCGGGAGTAAATTCACCAAGATAAGTAATTGCAGCACCAAAGCCTCCTCCTAAAG
The DNA here is from genome assembly GCA_026417875.1 of Thermodesulfovibrionales bacterium. NCBI lineage: Bacteria > Pseudomonadati > Nitrospirota > Thermodesulfovibrionia > Thermodesulfovibrionales > Thermodesulfovibrionales bacterium. Next base: position 3,328 of record JAOACK010000056.1, read on the forward strand.
CAAGTCCCTGAATAATTCTAAGCATAAAAAGGCCTAAAGAAGCCATAATACCCAGAGTGGCATATCCAGGCAGAAGGGCGATACCAATAGTACCAACCATCATCATGGTGATGGCCGTAAGAAAGGCAATCTTTCTACCAAATTGATCACCAATTTTTCCGAATAAAAGGGCTCCAAGAGGTCTAAATAGAAAGCCGATTGCCAGGGCAGCAAAGGATGCAAGTAAACTAGCTACCGGATCATCACTTGGAAAATAGATATTGGCAAGAACTCTAGCTAAAATGGCATAAACATAAAAGTCCACCCACTCAAGTAAGGCTCCAGCCCATGATACTATGGCAACCGGTACAATCTCTCTAAAGACAACCCGCTCCTTTTCCATAAATAACCTCCTTTTGTAACAGGATTTTTATATACAAACAGCATTAATTTTAAATTCTTTTATTTAAAGTAGTAAAGAGCAAACATGCAGGCAATGTCAATACTTCTGTTTAAATTACTATATGATTTATGAAAAAGGTCAGGGCTGTAGTTATAAATGACTTTAATTAGAACAGTTATTCACTGCTGAGATTCTTCCGTCAGATAAAAGGCTATCAAGAAATTCATCTTAAACTTTAAACATCAATCAAGTATTTGCAAAGTCTCATCCCTTTAAGCAGAAAAAAACCCCTTTCCAGAGAAAAGGGGTTATAAAATTAAATTTAAAATATAGTGTACTTTTATCCGAGCCCAGCGTGTGGTTTAGCAATCTTGTCAAGCTCTCGCCTTGCTGCCATATCCATTAGCACACGCTCTGTCCCAAATCTTCCGGGTTCATATCTTTTTAGCTTAAGTGCCTCTCTCGCACTGTCTATATACTGAAGTGCTAGCTGTAGCATCCTTTCAGGGTCCTGTTCAAAATGCATCGCCCCCTTGAATCTCTCATACCAGACCTCTGTCATTATCCTTGTAACCTCTCTTGAAGAACCTACAGGCGACTCACCTCCGAATATCACCGGTACCCCAGAGGCTGCAAAATAACATCCTATGGCTATTGCCTTCTCACTCATCCACTCAGGTGCTATTCCTACGCCTGGCATACCACCTATCTCATCAGACAGACCTCCTTCATGAGCCATTGCTGTAAGGATTGTAAGTATCCTTGAATTATCCACACAGGCACCAAGATGAAGTATTGGAGGTATTCCTATTGCCTCGCAGACTTCTCTTAACCCTGGTCCAGCATGCTCAAGTGCCATTTCAGGTGTAAGATAACCTGCGGTGCCACAGGCAGCAGAACCGCATCCTGTGGAGACGATAAGGACGTCATTCTTTATAAGCTCTACTGCAAGGAATCTATGAATTCCTGTTGATGGAACTCTCGGATTATCGCATCCTGCAAGTCCAACAACTCCACGGATCCTTCCAGCCATAATGGCATCATTAAGGGGCCTGAAGGAAGCACGCCATCTTCCACCCTGCATGTATTCAATATATTCATGTGAGAAACCTGCTATTACAGGATACTTATCCGTTACATAACTTCCCCTCGACTTTCTGTTGGGGAAATTATCTATTGCAATTTTTACAATCTGTCTTGCTACCTCTTTTGCCCTGTGCTCATCATACCCAATATGCACTGCACCCGGTATCTTTGCCTTCTCTGAGGTGGTTATTACCTTTGTATGAAACTTCTTTGAGAGCTCTGTAATTGCTGGCATTATGCACTGTACATCTACTGTAATAGCATCTACAAGACCCGTCATTATCCCAAGTTCCTGATTCGTAAAACCACCAGCTGTTGGAATACCGTGCCTTATGAGTATCTCGTTTGCTGTGCAGCACATTCCTCCTAGGTTGATCCCTTTAGCGCCCTTTGACTTTGCATAGGCAAGCATCTCAGGCTCAGAAGCAACCTCCACTATCATCTCTGCAAGGGTTGGTTCGTGACCGTGGACCACTATATTCACTTCATCTTCCTTAAATATTCCGAAGCTCGCCTCAGCCCTAACAGGTTTTGGCGTTCCAAAAAGGATATCTGTAACATCAGTTGATATCATGCAGCCGCCCCAGCCATCTGCCAGTGCTGTTCTTAAGCCATGAAGGAGGAGATTATCAGGGTCATGGTCAACTCCAACTGAGGTTCTGTGCATTGCTTCAGCAATCTCTCTATCTATGTTCCTTGGAACAATTCCCCACTTCCTCCATCTCTCCTGTGTTTTTTTAGGAGCTCTCTTTATATAATTCAATTCGCCCTGCTGTCTCTGATAATCCTCAAGGAATTTCAATGCAACATCCCTTGCAACATCCTTTACAGGTCTTCCTTCAAATTCTACTCCAATAATCTCAGCAACCCTGTACAGTTTCCTGACATCCCTTATCTCAAAATCCTTTGTCTCTCCAAGACCTGCTGCAAGCAGTGTGAGGACCATATCCCTTGCATGGTCACTGTGGGCCGCTGTTCCAGCAGCTATCATTCTCACAAGGTTTCTTGCTACAACAGTTGGAAGATCTGCGCCACAGACACCCTTTGCCTCCTCTTCTGCGTTAGGACCTACAAGCCTGCAAGGACCCATATGGCAGACCTTGCAGCATGCACCTGAATGGCCTATAGGGCAGGGTTTAATTTTTTCTGCCCTTTCAAAACATGTCTCAAGTCTCTGGGTTTCTGCCCATTCTATAATTCTTTCTGCTGCTTCATTTGCACTTTTTATAAGTTTCTTATCCATGATTTGCCTCCTTATTTTATTATTGGTTCCATCTCAAGAGCAGGATGGCCCACCTGTGTTAGAAATTCAAGAAGTTTCTCCGAGTCCTCACATATGGTCTCATCAGCAATCTTATCAAGAAGGTCAGGTACGCCCTCTTCCTCTGCCCTTTTCTGAAATGCCTCTTTTATCCTTTCCTTGAGTGCCTTCGGCATCCATACTATTCTCCTTAATCCTCCATCGCCATAGAGGAATTTTCTGCTTGTAATGAAATTAACTCCTATGCCCATGAATCCCGGTGTCTGCATTCCACCACCAACTGTTCCAGCAAGTGTAGAGAACTTCATTCCTATTGGTGTCATACCCGTAAACCCCCTGTTCACAATCATCACACCATTTGCCTCAGGAATGATCGCAACAATACATTCAAAACATCCACAGGATGTCATTGGATTTTCCATTATTGTGTAAAGATTCAGTGTCTCCACAGCTCCACCTGAAGCCTTCTTAAGATATTCATCAACACCTGTGTATCTACCATATACAGGATCAATCAGTTCACCCTTCGGAACAGGCTGGTTACCACCTGTGGGATCTATTTCAAAGGCTGCCTTTGCATCAAGCCAGTTATAGGCACCGCATAGCCCGAGCCTCTCCGGAGTTATTACACACACATGGCTGGGTGCAAAACTCTGACATAGAAGACAGGAATAAAAGGTATCTACAGCCTCATCTGTAAGGGCTCCGAGTCTCTGATCCCTTTCTTTGTAAGCCTTCCTTGCCTCCTCCATAACCCTTAGGACATCCGCCTCCTCAGTGTAGAGTGTAACCTGCACCTTGTCAACTATCGCACTGAATCTGTTCTTCATCATTGTTGTATGGATTATCCCGAGGTGCTCGAGTGTTATACCTGCATTCTTTGCTGCATGGCTTATCCTTATCCAGTTTATATCCCTCTGACCCATGTGCCAGAGTCCCTGTGCTTCATTAATATTGTGATGAATCTTTCTCTCAATGACTGCCTCAAAGTCCTTCTGCATCTTTCTTCCAGCAACCTCTATAACCATCCCCAGTGGCATCTGACCGCCTTTCTCATAGCGTTCCTTCCAGTTATCACCAACTATGATTACCTTTCCATCCTCTATCTCATCAAGTTCTCTCATCCTTACCCATTCAAAGGAAGGAGTCCTCTGTCCACCGAATTCTATGAATGTATCTTCCTTTCTTATTCTCTCACCCTCAAAGGCAGGACCGTAGGAAACCGGTATTGGTGGTTTTGTTACTATGACTTTGAGACCCCTTACCTCTATTGCCCTCTGTACGATCTTTGAGTGGTCAAGCTCCCTGTCAACCTCTTCATAGGTACAGACTCCTGTAGGATGAATAACAGGGACCTCTGTATCGCATACAGCTGGATAACCCATATTTATAGCTCCAGCTCCTGTTGACCATTTAATATCATCAAGCTCACCGAGCACAAGGGCAAAGGCAAAGACCCTGTCCTTTGTGTATTTAAGGTGGGCTCTGTAGTCTCCTGGTTTATTGCCACCAAAAATGAGTGAGGCCCTTATTGACCAGTCAAGGGCATAAAGGGTGTGTTCTGTATCAGGCCCGAGTGGAACAATATAGGTATCCCATCCAAGCTCAACTTTTCTGTTTAAAAGCTGTTTTGTTACACTTGTAAGTTTTCCATTTCTGTCACGGGCCTGACCTGAAAGGAATACAAGTATATTCTTTTCCTGAAGTTCTCTAACTATCCTTACAGCTATATCCTCATCAGGAGCAGCTCCAATAATTGCAGCAAAACCCGGCATCCTTCCATCAACAAGCTGGATACCGAGATTCCTTTGAATAGTATCTGTGATAAAACCATTATAAACATAACCTGTCTCAGGGTCCTTAGCTGGCTCCTGTCCGTTTATATACCTGAGAGCAAGTATGATCTCCTCGGCAAATAGTGTTGCCATTCCTGAATCAAGGGCTTCTCCGAGATATGGTCTCCATATATGCTCCTCAGGTTCTGGATGAAGTAGTTCCTTTGCAAAACCAAGGGCAGCCTTCATGTCCTGAAGGGTCTTTACGGCAAAACCTGTCATTGCATAGATCATGGGAAGATAAAAGGCAGTATCAGGAAATTCAAATTGATAATCCTTTCCCTTTTCACTGATTGCTTTCTCAAGAGCCTCCTCTGCCTCTTTTACAAGTCTATGTGCTCCTCTAATGGCTGCTGAGGCGATAATCTTTGACATTTCTACCTCCAAATTTATTAAATTTATTATTAATTATTTAATTAAATTAGTCAACTCATTCTCTGTCTTAAAAAGGCAGGTATTCCGTTTGCCTCTCTTGGTCCAACAGTGACCTTCCATCCAGGAAGCTTCTCTTCTATTGCTCCGCTCAGAATAGCCACGTAGCCTGGGATGATCAGCTCCCTGTGACTTATCTCATTTTCTACTCCGCTTTCCTTTATAAACTGCGCTATCTTTGCAGCAGTAAATTTTCCTGCTGCCCAGGCTGTAAGAACAGAAAGACCCTCACAATCCATAACTGCAAGCCTTGAAGGAACCTTGCTATTTTCTATCTCTCCTGAAACAATAAAGTATGTAAGCGAAAAGTTCGTGGTGATAAGAAGGGGTGAATCAGGCTTTGGTTCTCCTATCTTGTATATCTTCTGTTCAACCTGCATGGGAACCTGAGGATCTGTATAAATGTTCTGCCTGAAGGTGAAGAGTGCAAGATTCTTCCATCTTTCAGCGCTGCTCAATACCACTATGGACGAATATTTCATCACACCCAGTGCAGCAATTAATGCCTCAAGGAGTTTATCATCTCTCTGGCATAGATTTATGACAGGATATCCCAGGGGTTTGAAGCCTTTTTTAAGGCTCGCTCTTCTTATAAGGGTGTTATGCTCAAGAAGCTGTTTTGCCTTTCTTGCATTACTGTCAATCACGAGGTCTTCCACTCCAAGGGATTTTATCCTTTCTGTAAGCTCGGCTAAAGCCTCAAGGCCATCGGCCTTCACTCCTAAGGGAACCTTATAGGTCTTTGCAAGGGAACACATCTTATCTGCATTATCTTTATCTGCACCATAAAGAAGTGGTCTCTCTGAGGAAATAATTTTGAGAGCCCTTTCTGCTGCTTCAGGATTTACTGTAGATATAATAAAAGGTACACCCGATGCCTTCTGAAATACATTCTTTACAACTGTCTCGAAATGTGATGGATCTCCTGATACATTATCTATAAATATTGCATCAATTCTCAGCCTCTGACCTACCCTCTCAATCTCAGAGGTAAGGATATCATCTAAAGTTTTCTCAATCTTTTCATTACTATCTGTATCCTTTATCTCAACAGCAAAGACTGTAGGATTAACAAACTTCTTTTCATGTCTGAAAAGCACCGTCTCCTCACCCATCTTAACTGCCCTGTCACCGATTCCAAAAGTCACAGGTCTTATCGGTGGAGCCGATGCCTCACTGAGAATCCTTTTTGCCTCTTCTGAAACATCAGGACATTGATCAAGGGATGCCTGCCTCTGGGCAAGCTTCATTGCAAAGGCTAGACAGGTAGGATGTCCGCACTTCTTACAATTGGTCTTTGGAAGAAGTTTAAATATCTCTACACCTGTTAAGGCCATTTTTACCTCCTTATTCCATTAATTCATCAACAAATCTCTCGACTGCACTTACAGCCTCCGGATGTCTCATGATAAGGAGCTCTGCTCCTGCAATAAGCATGGCTGCGGCTGTCACAGCTTCCCAGGCAATAGCTCTCTCCTTGAGTGAACCCCACAGCGGGAGTTCAAGCTCTGATGCCTGAGTCTCCTTGACCTTCCAGACATAGGTACCTACATCTCCGAGCATGGGAGGTTGCATAACTGAATCATTCTGGGTTAGTGCTGCAAGTCTGATCCTTTCCATAACTGAGTAGGTATACTCAATTCCATAACCAAGGGCAGAACACATGGGATCGGTAATGAGCCTGTCTTTGGGAAACCCCATCTGGGTGATAAGTATATTTAGCTGTTTGGATAGATTTATATCAAGCTCGGACATTGCAATGAGCTTATGATTGTGAGCCATTGCAGCAGCAGTAATGGTTTTATAGTTACCCTCCTGAGCCTTACCAATTATACAGTTTCTGTCCTTTGCAGCCTCAGCAACTGCCACGAGAACTTCAGAATCTTTTTCCACATGATTGCTCCCAAGTATAATGAGTGGAACCTTTATGGCAGCCAGAACATCACTAACGATATTTTTAGCATACTCTGGAGTTCGATTCTCTCTGTCGGGATGGGTTCCGATTAGCCTCAGGGCTATTGCCTTTGCATTAAGTTTTTCTTCGCAGAATTTTGCCCATGTAACCGGATCATAAGATACTTCATTGTAGATGACCTTTACGGTCTCGGGCCAGTCATCTGGTGGAATGTCCTGAATCTCGTAGGCTATAACAGGTCTATGAAGGATTGTACCTTCAAAGGAATGAAAAGGCAGCACATTTTCACCACCAAAACTGACTGGTTTATCTGTTCCAATAGTTACCTCAAAGACCTTACCAGAGTAACTTTCCTTTGGTGCAACAAATGCCATTTTTACCTCCGTAATTAATAATCAGTAATTCATAATGCGTGATCAGCCCGGATTAAATTATAAACCCTTACCCATCACGCACAACACATGACCGTTTTATTACATCTCTAGATAAGAATGGGCATATAGGGTCCTGCCCGTAATTATATCAATGGTTTTTTTAATTATCAGCTGTTTTCTTGAATCATTTATTTCCTTTCCTGAAAGTACCGCTTTAAATAGTTCTCTCTCCTCCATTGCCTCTGCCATTTCCTTTGGATCAGCTATGGCTGCATCAAGCCCTGCTTCAAGCAGCATCAAAAAATAGTATTTATTAATGATTGGTCTCAGTTCCTTCGGACAGCCATTTGATATGTTACTCAAACCCACGACAGTCTTCATTGGAGGGTCATTCATCTCTTTAAACATCTTTATTGCATCTATAACCTTCATAGCATGGTCCTGGGATGTGGCAACCTGCAAAACAAGGGGATCAAGATAGAGATCCTCAAGGGGAACCCCGTATTCCATAGCCCTTGCCATTATCTCCGCTGCAATAGCAGCACGCTCACCGGCATCAGCAGGTAGACCGCCCTTACCAACAGTCAATCCAATTATCTGACATTTATATTTTGCAGCAAGCTCAAGCATCGGAAACCTTTCTGGATCATTTGATGTAGAATTAATTAAAGGTCTGCCCCACTGATTATTATGAACCTTTAGACCTGCCTCTATTGCTTTATAATTTGTTGTATCCAGGCAGACTGGAAGTGGTACTGCCTCCTGAATTGTTGTGACCATCCACTCCATGAGTGCCTCACCACTATCTTCAGCAGGTCCTATGTTGGCATCTATCATACCTGCTCCAGCCTTCCACTGTTCCCTTGCTATTTCCTGAATAGGAGCCTTATCCCTCTTGAGCATTGCCTCTCTAACCCTTTTAGCGATAATGCTGAGCTTTTCTCCTATTATGAGCATCCTTACCTCCTCATTTTTAGCGGAAGATGAACAACTTTTTCAGGCTTAAAATCCTGGCTGAATTATATAAAATCCAGGAAATAAAACACCAAAAACTTAAGTTAATAAGAATAGCATAAACTATTTTTAAAGTAAAGATTTTTTGGAATTTTTTTATCTTATAAAGCTATAAATTGCCACGAAGGGTAACAGGTGTTACTTTTTTTCAATATACGAAAAATTATTAATCTGACTATCTTTTTTAAATATCCAGATAATACTGAAAGCCCTCTCCTGATAGGCCCTTACAAGACCGAGTCTGAGTAGTTCAAGAAGGGCAAGAAAGGTTACTATAACCATATCCTTAGTTCTCATGCCTTCAAATAGGTCTTCAAAAATATCGCCAAAACTGCCAAAATCAAAGTCAGCAAATCCACCGCCAAATCCACCAGAAAAACCACCGCTGCCTTGCGCACCATATTTCGGGTCAAACGCTGCATGGC
>JAOACK010000057.1:0-11412 GCA_026417875.1 Thermodesulfovibrionales bacterium
TCCAGAAACCATCTAAAGAGGAGATACTCTCTTTATCACAGAATATAGAGAGAAAGCTTGCTGATTTTGATGTGGAGGGAAATGTCACCCAGGTTCATCCAGGACCTGTTGTGACTATGTTTGAGTTTGAACCTGCGCCTGGAATAAAGATAAACAAGATAATCTCCCTAGCAGAAGACCTGTCACTGGCATTAAAGGCGCAGGGAGTAAGAATATATACAGTTCCAGGAAAATCATCAATAGGAATTGAGGTACCCAACAGACAGAGAGAGATAGTCTCGCTAAGAGATATTATAGGTTCTGAGGCATTTCAGAGGTCCAGCTCTAAGCTAACCCTTGCCCTGGGAAAGGATATTACTGGAAATCCCTTTGTAATAGACCTTGCAAAAACTCCTCATCTCCTTGTTGCAGGTGCTACCGGCTCGGGAAAGAGTGTCTCGTTAAACAGCATGATTATAAGTATACTTTATAAGGCTACACCTAAAGAAGTTAAAATGCTCATGATTGATCCAAAATTTCTTGANTTATCTCCCTACAATGATATACCCCATCTTCTCAGCCCTGTGATTACCTCTCCCAGGGATGCAAGGGATGCATTAAAAAAGATAGTCATTGAAATGGAAAGGAGATACAGAATTATTGCTGAAAAGGGTGTAAGGAATATTGACGGATTCAATGCAAGTGTCCCTGAGGAAGAGAGGCTTCCTTACATAGTGGTAATCATAGATGAACTTGCTGATCTTATGCTTACAGGAGCTCAGGAGGTAGAGGATGCAATTACAAGACTTGCACACATGGCAAGAGCATCAGGTATTCACCTCATAATTGCAACCCAGAGGCCATCTGTGGATGTTATAACAGGTGTTATCAAGGCGAATTTTCCAGCAAGAATAGCCTTTCAGGTTACTTCAAGGATAGATTCAAGGACGATCCTCGATGTCCAGGGAGCTGAACAGCTTCTTGGGCAGGGAGATATGCTCTTCATGATGCCAGGTGTAAAACTAAAAAGGATACACGGATCCTATGTATCAGAGGATGAGATCAGGGCTATCGTGGATTTTATAAAACCGCAGGCTGAGCCTGATTATTCCCTAATGGAGTCCATAGAACTTCCTCCTGAATCTCAGGATCAGGGCGATGGAGGAGAATCAGATTCTGATGAATTATATGAAAAAGTTATAGATCTTGGTGAAACCCTTGGTGAGATTTCCATATCTCTAATACAGAGGCGTTTCAAGATAGGATTCAATAGAGCGGCAAGGCTTATGGAACTTCTTGAACGGGATGGATATGTAGGACCTCCAAAGGGAGCAGGTAAACCAAGGGATTTCATAAGGAGGAAGAGATGAGATCAGAATATACAGGTGGGTTTGAGTGCATAATCAAGAAGAGGGGTTTTCTTCTTTCTTTGCTCTGTTTATCTATTTACCTCTTACTGGTTGTATCAGAGACGGTTTCCTCGGAAAAGGAGGTTTCAGCTGTAGACAAAATAGAGAATGCCTACAGAGATATTTCTGATATAAGCGGTAGATTCATACAGATGAGCTATCTAAAGGATATTGAAAAAAAGGAATTTTATGAAGGTGAATTTTTTATAAAGATCCCTTCTCTCTTCAGATGGTCTTACAAAGGAAAATCTCCTCAGGAGGTTATAATTTCAGGAGAAAAACTCATTATATACCAGAAAAAGGAAAAACAGGTCATTCGTAGTAAATTTGTTCCCTCAAGATATGGCCAGACACCCATTGCCCTTCTTGGAGGTTTCGGTAATATAAGGAAAGATTTTGATATTAGAGAAGAAAAAGATAAAGTCATTCTCAGACCAAGAGGAGATATGGGAAATGTGAGGAATATTGAACTCTATCTCAGAGATAGTGATTTCCCTATAAAAAAGATAAAGATCACAGATACTGCCGACAATATTATTGAGATAGAATTGAAGGATGTGGTTATAAATTCCGGCCTGACCGAATCACTCTTTGAATTTAAACCTCCAAAGGGAGTAAATATCATAGAGGGTTTTTGAGTTCTATGCTTGTTCTTGGTATCGACACATCCTGTGATGATACATCTGCTGCTGTTATAAGTACAGAGAGGGATATTACTGTCCTTTCAGATGTAGTATCCTCACAGGCAGAGATTCATAAAAAATACGGTGGAATTGTACCTGAGATTGCCTCACGAAGACATATTGAAAATATTATGCCTGTTGTGGAAGAGGCTTTAAGAATAGCAGGTGTTAGCCTTGAAGACCTTTCTCTGCTTTCTGTCTGCCATGGCCCGGGTCTTATAGGTTCTCTTATTGTTGGAGTATGCTTTGCAAAGAGTCTCTCTTTTGTAAAAGGCATACCGCTAACTGGAGTTAATCATCTTGAAGGTCATTTATTTTCTACAATGCCCGTGGATCCTCCGGAATTTCCTTTTCTCGGTCTCATAGTTTCAGGAGGTCATACATCCCTTGTAAGGGTTGATGGTCCCTTAAAATATAAAGAGCTTGGAAAGACCCGGGATGATGCAGCTGGTGAGGCTTATGACAAGATCGCAAAGCTTCTGGGCCTGGGTTATCCAGGTGGACCAGTGATAGACAGGCTTGCTCAGAAAGGTAGGGCTGATGCAATTTCATTCCCAAGACCCTATCTTCATGAAGATATGGATTTCAGTTTCAGTGGTCTTAAAACAGCTGTACTTAATTATGTAAAAAACCTCACTCCTGAAAAAATTGAACAAATTATACCCGATCTTTGCGCATCCTTTCAGGCAGCAGTCATGGACGTACTGGAAAAAAAGGTGGAATGGGCTTTAAAAAGAGAGGGACTAAAGACTGTTGTTGTATCAGGAGGTGTTGCAGCCAACAGTGAACTTCGAAAAAGGTTTAGTATCCTTGGTGAAAGGCTTGGTGTTTCCGTTCATATACCTCCTTTGAGGTACTGTACTGACAATGCGGTAATGATAGCTGTTGCAGGATATTATCACTACAGGTCCGGAAAGCTTTCAGACCTTTCTCTCAATCCAAGGGCTTATGTTCCGATTGAGGAAGAAAACCTGTGAATCTCCTTGAAAAGGTCTTAAAATCAATAAAGCGATTTGAAATGATAAAACAAGGAGACCGCCTTATTATCGGTCTTTCCGGTGGACCTGATTCTGTCTGTCTCCTGCATGTACTTCACAGTCTAAGGGATAGATTTAAGATTGAACTTATACCTGTATATGTTAATCATGGTCTTAGACCTGATGAGATAAACTATGAAATAGATTTTTGTAAAGATTTTGTTAAAAACCTGGGGTACGAGCTTATTATCAAAGATGTAGATGTAATGGGTTATGTAAAGGCTACAGGTGAAAACAAACAGGAGGCTGCAAGGAAACTTAGATACAATGTCCTTAATGATGTTCTTCTTGAAAGAAAGGCTCAGGCAATTGCTCTCGGGCATACTGCTGATGACCAGGCTGAGACAGTTCTGATGAGGCTTATAAGGGGTACCGGGCCTCAGGGTCTTCAGGGAATTCCTCCTGTAAGGGGTAATATTATAAGACCATTGATAGAGATTGAAAGAAAGGAGATAGAAGAATATCTCTTCAAGAATAATCTGAGATATATAATTGATTCATCAAATCTCAGGACTGAATATTTCAGGAACTGGATAAGATTAAAAGTTCTTCCACTTTTAAGAGAAAAGAATCCATCGATTATTACAACACTAACGAAAATGGCAGAAATATTTTCTGAAGAGGAGAGGATATATGAAATAGAAGTTACCAAGGCACTTATGAGATCCCTATCAAGAAAGACTGACTCAACGATTGAACTCTTTCTTAAGCCTCTTGAAGCAATGGATACAAGGCTTCTTAGAAGACTGCTAAGAAAGGCAGTTGATGAGATATTTAGCCTTCGGGGTATCAGTTTTGTACACATTGAAGACATGGTTCAATTAATCAAACAGGGTAGAGCAGGAGACAGATTGTATATCAGAAATAATATAAGGGCAATTAAGTTGTATTCAACCTTTAAAATCACATCAGAGGAGCCTGTAAGGTTGAAGGAATATGTCCTTCCGGTTCCAGGCAGTGTATGGATTGAGGAAAGAGGATATAAAATCTCCGCAGAGCTCAGCAATTCAAGACCGGATGACCTTGGAGATGGAAAAACAAGGATTGTTATAGACAGTGATAGAGTTTCTGATGTCCTAAAGATAAGACACTGGTTACCTGGTGATTATTTCTTTCCCTTAGGTCTCAATAAAAAAAAGAAGCTCCAGGACCTCTTTGTAGATTTAAAGATTCCAAGGGATGAAAGATATTCAATTCCGGTAGTAGAAGACAGAGGTAATATAATCTGGATAGTAGGTTTAAGAATGGATCATAGATACAGGGTGCAGGATGAAACTGAGAAATTTCTCATTTTAAGGATTGTAAATGGCTGATACAAAAAAAAGAATAACTGTCTCAGCATTTTTGATGTCCTTTGCAACCTTTCTGAGCAGGATATCTGGTTATATAAAAGATATGGTCCTTGCTGGTTTTTTTGGTGCCAGTCTTGTTGCTGATACGTTCTTTGTGGCTTTCAGGATTCCAAATCTTCTCAGAGAACTTTTTGCAGAAGGTTCCATGTCATCTGCCTTTATACCAGTTCTCACAGAACAGAGGGCACTCAGGGGCGATGAAGAGGCAAAAAAGATTGTAAGGATAGTTTTTACCTTCGTAGTGATAATTGTAGGTGCTCTTTCGTTGTTAGGTATACTTTTTGCTCCCTTTATTGTGAAACTAATAGCTCCTGGCTTTATACCACACCGAGAGAAATTTGATCTTACAGTGCTTTTAACAAGAATTATGTTTCCCTTTCTTCTTTTCATCAGTCTTGCGAGTCTAGTGATGGGTGCATTGAATGTAAAAAAGGTCTTTTTTATACCTGCCTTTGCACCTGTGATGTTAAACCTCTCAATTATAATCTGCCTTCTGCTCTTTGGCCCTTATCTTTCTCCACCGATTATATCTGTAGCTATTGGAGTAAGCTTTGGAGGTCTTCTTCAATTTATTTTTCAAATCCCCTCTTTTTTTAAGCAGGGCTATGACCTAAGGCCTGAATGGGATTTTAAGCACGAGGCACTGAAAAAGATTGCCCTTTTACTGGTTCCCTCTACAATGGCAATGGCAGTGAGTCAGATAAATATCTTTATCAGCACCATACTCGCCTCTTTTTTAAAGGAAGGTAGTATAACCTATCTTTACTATGCCATGAGACTTATACAGTTTCCAATCGGAATATTCGGTGTTGCCATGGGTATGGCCGTTTTACCCTTTTTTTCCGAACATGCCTCAAGAGGTGAGTACGGATTATTAAAAAAGGACTTCTCTTTTGCCATACGACTCTTATTTTTTATAACAATTCCAGCCATGATTGGATTGATTGCTTTGAGAGTAGAGATAATAGAAGTACTTTTCGAAAGAGGTAGATTTACCCATCATGATACATTGCAGACTGCTTATGCCCTTCTTTTTTACAGTCTAGGTATATGGTCAATAGTGGGTGTTAGAATCATGACAGCCTTTTTTTATTCTGTCCAGGATACAAAGACACCAGTAAAGATTGCCGCTACAGGAATGGTTATTAATATAATTTCAAGCATAATACTAATGAGATTTCTTGAACATGGCGGCCTTGCCCTCGCCAATTCCTTAGCATCATGGTCAAACATTTTTCTTCTCTATTATTTTTTAATTAAAAGATTTGGAAGTCCTGGTACATCTGCCATTTTATCTTCTACAATAAAGATTCTCATAGCATCAATGCTTATGGCTTTTTTTGTAAGGCTTATCTATTATCATTCTTATGAACTTTTTGGAATTAAGATTTTTTCCCTTCTACTTAGTATTGCAACGGGATTCGGGTTTTATATTACAATTACATACATGCTTAAAAGTGAGGAATTTCTTTTTCTTAAGGATATGCTTAAAAAAAGGAGGCAAAAATGATGATCGATGTTTTACCGGTAGGTCCACTTCAGGCAAATTGCTTTATTGTCTGGGATGAAAAAACAGGTGAGGCGATTGTTATAGATCCTGGAGATGAGCCTGACAGGATAATGAATTTTTTAGAAGAAAACAGGCTTAAGGTTAAGTACATTCTATGCACCCATGCCCATTTTGACCATGTAGGAGCTGTACCTGAATTGAAGGTTAAAACAGGTGCTCCAGTTGCGATACATAGTGCTGAAAAGGAGATCTATGAAGGAGCAAGGGATATGGCGAAGTTTTTTGGTTATGATATAGATAAACTTCCTGAGCCAGATATTCTGCTTAAAGATAATGATACCCTTGCAGTTGGTGGTATAGAGTTCAGAGTACTACACACACCAGGTCACAGTCCAGGTGGATTATGTCTTTATGGAAATGGAGTGATATTTACAGGTGATACAGTTTTTGCAGGTTCAGTTGGAAGAACAGATTTTTATGGTGGCAGTATAAATGACCTGAAGGACTCATTTAAGAAAATACTTTCTCTTCCTTCAGGTACCAGAATCTTGCCAGGGCATGGACCTGAAACAACAGTTGAGGAAGAATTAAGAGAAAATCCTTTTG
Source organism: Thermodesulfovibrionales bacterium (assembly GCA_026417875.1). Classification (NCBI taxonomy): domain Bacteria; kingdom Pseudomonadati; phylum Nitrospirota; class Thermodesulfovibrionia; order Thermodesulfovibrionales; species Thermodesulfovibrionales bacterium. The sequence goes on from JAOACK010000057.1 coordinate 6,577, forward strand.
CTGAAGAATTTTTATAAAAAATAAACTTTAAGATTATTCATCATCACTATATATTCTATAGGACCTGTCTTCAACAGGCATCACCTTATCTCCTAAGAGCATATAAATGTGGCCATTTTATAAAAAAAAATCTTCTTTTTCACTGTATTTTAAATAAAAACGTAGTATCTTAGGCAGTTTCTTGTAATTTAATCCCTTTTTAAAATAAATTTTTCATGTATTATGTTTATATTGTTTTCTAAAAAGGTATTGTTTAAATGAACTGACTGATTTTTGAGTCTGGGTATTTTTAAAAAAATTTTTGTATGCCTACAGTTTTTATATATCTCTCGATGGACATATATCATAAAGTACACATTCTTTATGGTTTGGCCTCTTAGCCTGACAAACTTTTCTTCCATGGAATATTAAAAGATGGGACAGATTAGACCATTCCTTTTGAGGTGTAATATCCATGAGATCTTTTTCTATTTTCTGAGGGTCTTCATTTTTTGTCAGCCCTAGTCTCTGAGATAATCTTTTTACATGGGTATCTACAGCAATGCCTTCATTTATTCCAAATGCATTTGAAAGAATAATATTTGCTGTCTTTCTTGCAACTCCTGGCAGTGTTAACAGTTCTTCCATTGTTTTTGGTACCTCACCGTTGAATTTTTCAATTATAACTTTAGCAGCTTCTTTAATATATTTTGCTTTATTCTTATAAAAATTAATAGAACTTATATCCTTTTGAAGAGTAGTGAGAGGTACATCAGCATAATCCTTGATAGTTTTATATTTTCTAAAAAGGACTTCTGTTACTTTATTTACATGGTTATCAGTTGTTTGAGCAGAAAGTATTGTAGCCACAAGTAATTCAAAGGGACTAGAAAAATTTAAAGCAGTCCTTGGCTCAGGATAAATTTTTTTTAATCTTTTTAAGATCTCTTTTACCTTTTCCTCTAGCTTCATATTCTCCTCCTTTTTGTAATTATTATATCAGAGACAGTTCATTACTTAAAAAACGGAGGTAAGGTTGAAAGGATTCTGGAGCCAGATTAATACCCATATACCTAAAGGAGCTCCCGGTAAAGCTGAGGAAAGGGAATTCAATAGAGAGGTCATTCAGGAAGTAAGAAGACGGACATGACCAATGAGTTGCTTTAACAACACAGCGAGCATAGAGAGAATACTCTCAGGAGTAATTAGCCGGTTAAATGAATATTGGAGGATAAAACCCTTAAAGGAATTTACACAGAAGTATTGACATTACCCAGCTTATACAATAATTTGACAAAAATACCTTAATTTACTTAATATTTATAAGAAATGTTTCAGCTTTGGCAATCGCTTGAAAAAGATTCTTTTACATGTAAAACGAAAATCTTTGTTCCTGATAAACCAGGCATTCTTGCTAAAATAGCCAGCTTATTCTCACAAAATCAAATTAATATAACCTACTTTTATTACAATCGCTCTGAGCATCCAAACAGGGTTTTAATCGAGGGAAGACACAATGATAAAAAAGCATTTATTAATCTTTATGAAGATCTTATTAAAGAAGGATGCTTCGATGAATTTTATGACGAAGATTTACAGATTACAAATATAAGTAACATTCTTAAAATTTCAGTATATTTAGAAAATAAACCAGGCAGTCTTGCGAAGTTTGCATGGATACTTAAAAGTTATGATGCAAATGTAATCTATATGATATACAATGAGATGATTTCAGAAAATAAAGCAGATATTGCATTCTATGTGAAGGACACGGAACAGATTAAAAATTTACTTCAAAAAATAAATAATGAGGGTTATCATTATAATCTTGAGTATTCAGGAACTGATGAGGAAAATAATAGAATTATCGGGCTTAATCTCATTGAGAAATTTTTTCTTAAGCTCGGTAAAATTCTGAATCAACAAGAAATTGATAATTTAAAAAAGCTTGTTAACGCTTCTAAAAACATATCTGAAACTTTAATAAAATTTAATAAAGAAGCAGGTAAAAATCTTGAAGCAGGAGAAATATTCGGAAATATTCTTACCTTTGCAATATCTGCAAAAACAAAAACTAAAGAGAATTTTTATTATAGAAAACTTCCATCTCTTCCTTTTGGAGACATCCTTCTGCACTGTTTTAAACTACCAACAGGTGAGAATATTTATATTTTTCAGCAAAACAATTCCTATGTAATGATTGACGGTGGCTATGGAATTTATTATGAAGATGTAAAAAAAATGCTTAAAGAAAATGGGATAGATCCTTCACAAATCAAAAAGATATATATATCCCATGCAGATGCTGATCATGCAGGATTAAGTGGATACTTTGAGGAAGAATTTGGTACAGAAGTTTTTATGCATAAAGATTCAAAGGGAATAATAGAAAATGAAAATCGTGCTTTTGGCGCAAACACTCCTCTTAGTGAGCTAAATCAATATTTTACAATTTTGGTAAATAATTTCACAGAGTGCAAATTTCCAAAAAAATGGAAGTACTTTGAAAATCGATTTAATGAAAAGATAAAAGATTTCAAAGTGATTGATTCTTTTGACATTGGTAATCTCATATTTAAAGTATTAGAAAGTCTTGGTGGTCATATTCCCGGACAAGTATTCTTCTTATGTGAATCTGTAGGATTATTTTTTACTGGGGATTATCTTCTTTATGTACCTTCCTTAAAAGAGGAAGAAAAAAATTTACTTAATATTCCTAAATTTTTGATGACAAGTACCAATGCAGATTCAAAGGTATTTCGCAAAGAGATGCAAATTTTAACAGAGCTTAGCATAGAGATAAATGAAAAACTTAAAAAAAATAATAAAGGATTGATCCTTTTACCAGGGCACGGAGATTACTATCCTGCGAAACTGCTTTACTAAATCAGAGGAAAGGAGAAGAACTCACTTGGTATAAAATAAAACCTTAAATGAATTTACACAGAAAGTATTGACACGACCATTGTGAAAAAAATACTTGACATGGATTAATTTTTTGCTATAATTTTAAATAGACTCTCAGAGGAGAGAAGGGGGATTGAAGAGGCGCGTTGTAATAACAGGATTGGGGGTAATTTCATCTATAGGAATCGGCTGGAGGGATTTCTGGAAAAACCTTCTGGAGGGAAAGTCCGGAATCAGTCCTGTTGAGTCCTTTGATACATCCAATTACCCTACCCATAACGGAGGCGAGGTTAAAATTTTTAAACCAGAAGAGTTTATTTCTCAGGAAAGATTAGTCTTTTTGAATCGTACTAGTCAAATGGCGATTGCAGCATCACTGTTGGCAATAAGGGATGCTGGCTTAATCGGTGAAATTAATAAATATCGTATAACTGTCTCATTTGGAACTACTTTAGGAGATGCTCAAACAATTGAACCTATTGATAACGATTTACTTAAAGCTACGAGCATTTCTAAATATCTATGTTATCAAATATCTACCCATTCTGCCCCATCAAATATTGCTAAAGTTCTAAATTTACAAAAACCCATATTTATGTTTTCTACAGCTTGTGCTGCAGGTAACTATGCAATTGGATATGGTTATGATATGATTATGCTTGATAAAACAGATATAGTAATTGCCGGGGCATGTGATGCTATGTCCAGAATTGAATTTACAGGTTTTAATCAATTTAATGCGGTTGCGCCTGACAAATGTCAACCCTTTGATAAAAATAGAAAAGGTATGATGCTCGCTGAAGGCTCTGGTGTTTTAGTTTTAGAGTCTCTTGAGATGGCAATCAAAAGAAAAGCTAAAATTTATGGTGAAATAATAGGTTACGGTCTCAGCTGTGATGCCCATCATATGACAACACCTACTGTAGAAGGTATCGCAGCATGTATGAGAAAAGCAATGAAGGAAGCAAATATTAGCATAAATGATGTAGATTATATATGTGCCCATGGAACAGGAACTCTTATGAATGATAAAAACGAATGCGCAGCTATCAGAGAGGTCTTTGGACCAAGGTATAAGGAGATTCCTGTTAGCTCCATTAAATCCATGCTCGGTCATACAATGGGTGCGGCCTCTGCACTTGAGGCTGTTGCCTGTGCCCTTGTTGTACAAAATGACATTATACCTCCAACCATAAATTATGAAACACCTGATCCTGAATGTGATATAGACTGTGTTCCAAATAAAGCAAGACATCACAGAGTAAATATTGCATTGAATAATTCTTTTGCCTTCGGAGGCAACAATGCCTGTCTTGTAATAAAAAAATATATTAATTAAGGAGGGATTATGACAGAGAAAGAAATTGAGAAAGAAATTAAAGGTATTATATCAGATGTATCTGGCTTTGATGAAAGCGAAATAACTGCAGAAAAAGACTTTTTTAAAGACCTCGAAATTGATTCAGTAAAAGCCATTGAAATTACAGTGGCCATTGAGAAAAAATTCAAAATTGCGGTCAGGGATGAAGATGTGCCGAATATTACCAATATAAGACAGGCAACAGAGCTTGTAAAAAAACTTCTGGAGCGTAAAGAGGATATACCCGTGAGAAGGGCAAAGGAAATTAGATTAATAGATGAAAGTTTAATACATTAATTATGAGTGACTCAAAATATGATGCAATCATAATTGGTGCAGGTATTGGAGGTCTGGTCTGCGGCTGTTATCTCGCTAAGGCAGGAATGAAGGTACTTATATGCGAGCAGCATTCTAAACCAGGTGGATACTGCACATCTTTTAAAAGACATGGATTTACTTTCGATGCAGCTGCACATGCAATAGGTGGATTTGTTAATGGCTATATGAAAAAGATTTTTCAGGATTTGCAATTAACTATAGAACTAAAAAAAACTGACCCTTCTGATATAATAATTTTACCTGACAAAAGT
>JAOACK010000057.1:11422-11728 GCA_026417875.1 Thermodesulfovibrionales bacterium
AAAACAAATATAAAAAAGTTTATTCATTATCTTATTTTTTCGAGTCCTATAGATTTCGCATCCTTAAGAAACAAAACTTATAAAGATTTATTAGATCATTATTTCACAAATGAAAAATTGAAAGCAGTTCTTTCTTTACCGGTACTTGGTAATGGCGGACTGCCTCCTTCTTTAATTTCTGCATTCTCTGGATCCAAGATATTTACTGAATTTATCCTTGATGGAGGCTATTATCCTGAAGGTGGAATGCAAGTTTTAGCAGATACATTAGCTTTGAGATTGAGAGAATTTGGGGGAGAGTTAAGA
>JAOACK010000058.1 GCA_026417875.1 Thermodesulfovibrionales bacterium
AATTATATCCCTGAGATTTAGACCTGCATAGAGGTCACTCAGTAGAATTACTGGAAATAGTGTAGGATGGCCACGCCTTTGATTGTAATAAGGTATTAGTATCCTGTCAGGCTCTTCCATGTGTTTCTGAAGAAGTTCTTTCATGGTATTTGGTGATACAAGGGGATGATCTGATGGATAGACAAGTATACCCGTTACAGTGTTCTCAATCATTCTACAGCCGATTCTTACTGACTCAGCCATCTCGCTTTCGGGCATTCTGTTAACAGCAATCTTTACAGGCAGATGCTCTATCTCCTTTATTATACTCTCACCATTAGAGCTTATTACTACAACTATGTCCCGTATACCCGATGCTATAATTGAATCAATACATCGCCTGATTACAGTAACGTTACCCAAAGGAAGGAGCTGTTTTATCTGTCCAATCCTTTTTGCTGAACCTGCTGCAAGAAGAACTGCTGAAACCCGAGCTTCCATCCTGCCTCCTGATCTGTATTATCTGTGCAATAATACTGATCGCTATTTCCTCAGGGGTCACAGAGCCTATTTCAAGGCCAACTGGTGTTATTACTCTGTTTATATCCTCCTGAGAGAATCCCTGGTCTGCCAGTGCCTTAAAGAGCAGAGCTTTTTTTCTTCTGCTTCCAAGAAGACCAATATATCGGGCTTCTGTTTCAAGGGCTGATTTTAATGCTTCGAGATCGTGATTGTGACCGCGTGTAGCAATAACAATAAAATCACTTTTACTAACAGGATACTTTTTAAATATTGTTTCAAAATCATTAATAATTATCCTGTCGGCATCAGGAAAATTCTCCCTGTTTGCATGTTCCTGCCTGTCATCGACCACCGTAACACTGAAGCCTGAAAACTTAGCAATTTTTGATAATGCCTTTCCAACATGCCCTGCTCCGAGGATTATTAAAGAAGGTTCAGGGATAATTGGTTCTATATAAACCAGTACCTTTCCACCGCACACCAGACCTCCGTGTTTTTCTGTAAGTTCAAAGGGTAAAGTTCTGGGGGTGCTGTCTTTAATTGCCATAAGACAGGCCTGAATAACCTCTGCCTCAAGACAACCCCCTCCAAGTGTGCCAAGAACTGAACCGTCATCCCTAACAAGAATCTTTGCTCCCTTCTTCTGTGGAGTGGAACCAGTACTTTCCACAATTGTTGCCAGGGCAGCAGGCCTTCCATCCCTTTTAAGTCTCAGTATTTCTTCATATATGTCCATGAATTTTCTTTATACTCCTCTTAATTCATTGACAATCGGAAGACGTCTTATGCGTTTGCCTGTTAGAGCAAAGATGGCATTACATACTGCTGGAGCTACTGGAGGCACACCGGGCTCCCCAACCCCCTGAGGAATATCCTCGGACTTAACAATATGAACTTCAACCTCTGGCATATCCTTTATTCTCAGAACAGGATAATCGTGGAAATTTGATTGTTCAACCCTTCCATTTTTGAGCGTGATAGCACCAAAAAGCGCAGCCGAAAGGCCAAAGACAATACCTGATTCCATCTGTGCTTCTACAGTTGAGGGATTAACAACTCTTCCGCAATCAATAACACACACAACCCTGTGGACACGGAGCTCGCCTGCCTTATTTACAGAGACCTCTGCTACCTGAGCCACAAAACTCCCGAATGACTTATGAAGTGCAATGCCCCTGCCTTTACCCTTTTCAACTGGCTTTTTCCAGCCTGCCTTCTCAACAGCGAGGTCCAGGACAGCCCTGTATCTTGGATTATTTTTAAGTAGCTCTCTTCTGAATTCATAGGGATCTCTACCTGCAGCATGCGCCACCTCATCTATAAAACTCTCTACAACAAAAGCAGTGTGAGAATGTCCAACAGAACGCCACCAGAGTACCGGCACATTCACCTTAACAGTATGGAGATCTACATAAATATTTGGTATGGAATAGGGTATATCTTTAGCTCCTTCAACGGATAATTCATCTATACCATCCTTCAAAAGTCCCTGCTCAAAGGGTGTGCCTTTAACAATTGATTGTCCAACAATAGTGTGCACCCAGGAATTAAGGTTTCCTTTATCATCAAGTCCCGCAGAGATACTGTGGTAAAACATGGGTCGGTAATAACCTCCCCGGATATCATCCTCACGTGTCCAGATTACCTTAACGGGTTTCTTGACCACCTTTGCTATGTGAGCTGCCTCTGAAACAAAATCAGAATGTGGATTTGCCCGCCTTCCAAAGCCACCGCCAAGAAAGGTGGTATGAAGATGCACATTTTCAGGCTTTAACCCGAGAATAGAGGCTGCTGCATTTCTGTCCAATGTCTGCATCTGTGTGCCCGTCCATATATCGCATCTATCACCTCGGAAATCAACCAGACAGTTAAGGGTCTCCATGGGTGCATGGGCAAGATAGGGTACTTCATATTCAGCAGCTATCTGTTTAGAAGCCTTCATGAATTCCTCTTTTGCCTCGCCTTCCTTTCTTGCTATCAATCCGGGGGTTTTTGCAAGACTTGAATAATTGGAGCGCATTTCTTCAGTCGAAATCTTTGAATTTTCACCCTCATCCCATTCTACTTCAAGTGCCTCCCTTCCTTTGTAGGCAGACCAGAAATCCTTTCCAACAACAGCAATGCCTGAAGGAATGGGTATCACATATTTTACACCATTCACCTTCAGCGCCTTTTCATCATTGAAACTTTTTATCCTTGCACCGAAAACAGGGGGGCGCAAAACCAGAGCAGTAAGCATACCTGGAACCTTTGTATCAATTCCGAATACTGCCTTACCATTCACCTTCTCTTTAGCATCAAGATGCTTTGTTGGTTTTCCAATAATCTTAAATTTTTCAGGTGATTTTAGAGGCACATCCTCCGGTGGTTCCATATGTGATGCCTTTTCAGCAAGTGAACCAAAGGAGAGTCTTCTTTTTGTCTTATAATGTATAACAAATCCTTTTTCAGCGTAACATTCTGAAGGATCTACCTTCCAGGTGTCAGCTGCTGCCTTGATCAGCATAATACGGGCTGCTGCACCTGCTTTTCTGAACTGTACCCATGTGGAACGAACACTGGAGCTTCCGCCAGTGCCCTGAACAGCACCCCATTCTGTGTGATTGTATACAGGAGCAACTGGAGCTGATTGAACCTTAACGCTCGAGAGTTCACATTCCAGTTCCTCTGCGATAAGCATGGGAAGGGATGTATAAACTCCCTGCCCCATCTCAGATTTATTAACTATAATAGTAATGGTGTTATCAGTTCCGATCTTTATAAATGCATTTGGCATAAATTCTTTGGTCGCTTTCCTTTTTCCCCCTGCAGCTCCTGGAATACAGAATCCAAGAACAAGTCCTCCACTGATAATTGCGCCTGTCTTCAGAAATTCACGCCTGCTTATATTAATTATCTTTCTCATCTTCCCCTCCCTTTAGCCATTAGTTTAGATGCCAGATGAATTGCCTTTCTTATTCTCTGGTATGTCCCGCATCTGCAAAGGCATCCTGACATGTGCTCATCAATATCCTTATCACTGGGATTTGGTTTTTCATTCAGAAGAGAAATAGCCTGCATGATCTGTCCCGGCTGACAGTAACCGCATTGAGGTACATCCTCTATTAACCATGCCCTTTTTACAGGATGGCTTTCAGGAATACCCTCAATAGTGATTATTTTTTTTCCCTTAAGATCTTTAACCCTGGTCTGACATGACCGCTCTGCCCTTCCGTTAATAAGTACAGTACAAACTCCGCACTGTGCTATGCCGCAGCCAAACTTTGTACCTATCAAGCCGATATGCTCTCTTATCACCCATAAAAGTGGCGTGTCAGGACTGACATCAACTCTATAATGCTTTCCATTAATAAAGAGAGTAAACATAAATCCTCCTTTCAGTAATAAATTTTATTTTGATACCGTCAGACTAAAATGCTTGAGAATCAGAAATTGATGCACCCTTTTCATTTCTTATACACATACCACATTAAAAACCTTTTGTCAAGAAAAACCCTTTCAATATTTAGGGGAAAATTGTCTGTACAGGTTATTTTATACATGCAATGAAAAGAAGCTGTTATGGCTAGTTATTAAGCGTTATAGATTACACGGTGAATTGATACTATTTTTTTAAGAAAAGATAGAGACAGAGGTCACCATCTTCATTAAATGAAAATTCGACTCTCTCTCTCATCATGATGGAAAGGTCATCAGCAAGGTCTTCAAGTTTCTTTTTCACTGTATCCATATCTTTGTGCTCAATATCATAAAGCTCAAGGATATCAATTATATCTTCAACATCCTTTGTAAAATAGCACTCAAGAACAACCTTTTCAGGAACAGGATTCATTGTCTTTACTCGCTCCTTAGCCAGCTTTATCTGGTGCTGGAGCCTCTCAAGACACATCCCGTATATCTTCAGACCTTCATACTTCATAGCCAGTACTCACTCTTCAGAATATTATAAATATAGATTTTAAAACATTTTCCACTTTTTCTTAATCTGAAAGTATATTGCTGTATCAATAGCCACCATTAGAGCATTAATAATGTATATAAATATAACAGCATCATAACTGTAAAGAATTTTATGGATGATACCAGAAATATATCCAGCAAGTACTATGAATAAAAATACAGGACTCTTTCCACTGACATCTTTAGTTTTTAGTGATTTAACTATTGAAAATGGCCAAGCAGCACCAAAACAGATAACCATCAGTATCTCAAAAAAGCTCATTTCTTTTTAAGAAACATTATCCCCGCTATGTATATACCCTCTTCACGGATAACCCATTTTACCATTGCCTGCTCTTTATTGCCTCTGTATTCAAAATTCAAGATATTACCGACCTCAAGGGGCGTTTGAGTTTTTATGCATAGACCTCCCTCGGATGAATTGATTATCTCTGCCCTTGAAAATATATCTTTTTTATGACCGAGTTCTATTCTTGAAAGAGAAAAATTAATTTCTCCACCTGCAGGTACCCTTTCATATTTTCTCGTATGCCATCCGCCAGCTACCATCAGGCAACTGCCACCTGTTGTGTTTTTTTCTCTGCTGCAAGCCTGAAGACCTCAGGTGCATTGAAGGTTCCATCTATTGCCTGGACAGGACATTTTGCAGTACAGATTCCGCATCCAATGCACCTTGACTGGTCAATGGTGTGCTTTTTCTTGAGCTCTCCTGAAGCAGCATTTACAGGGCAGACCTTCATGCATATCTGACATCCTATGCAATTGTCAAGGACAAAGGCCTTCGGTCTCTGAGGGATGTAGTCCCTTATTGCCTTTGTGGGGCATTTTGTTACACAGAGTCCGCAGACTTTGCATTTTTCAAGATTTATCTTTGAAAGATTATCTTTCACCTCAGGTGCATCAAAGGGACATACCTTTACGCATATTCCACAGGCAATACAGCCAACCTCACAGTTCTTCTTTGTCTCAGGTCCTCTGTCTTTTGAATGGCAGGCAACAAGAACCTGTTTTGATGCTGGCAGGACCTCAATTACCTTTACAGGACAGGCCTGTTCACATTTCCTGCATCCAGTGCACTTTTTAATATCCACATAGGGAAGATGATCCTCTGTCATTGTAATTGCTCCAAAAGGGCACACCCTTGCACAGGTTCCATATCCGAGGCAACCGTATCTACAGGACTTGTCCCCACCGCCTGCAAGCACCGCAGCTCTACAATCCTTTACACCTTCGTACTTAAATCTCTTCTGTGACCTTGACCATCCACCCTGACACATTATCCTTGCGTATATGGGTTCTCTTATCTCCGCCTTTTTTCCTGTTATAAGGGCTACCATCTCTGCTGACCTCTTACCTCCAGGGGTACAGAGATTGGGTGGCACATTGGGATCCTTAACTACTGCTTCAGCATACTGTTCACATCCTGCATAACCACAGGCACCACAATGGGCATGGGCAAGGTATTCCTTTACCATCTCGACCTTCGGATCTATCTTAACTGCAAACCTCTTTGCTGCAAAGGCAAGACCAAGTCCAAAGAGTGTTCCGATACCTGCGACAAACAGGGCAGTAAATTTCAGCGTTGAACCTATATCAACATGCTCCTTTGCCTCTACACCACCACCAACTCCAGCATAGGCAATAGAGGCATAAAGAAGCATAATGATTATAAAGAGAGTTCTTTTCATTATTAGAACCTCCTGTTTATGCTTAGACTCTGGCTTTATTATAACATTCCATAAGAGGGTTTTACAGTGTTATAAGTCCTGAAAATCCTGTAAAAGCAAGGGCTATGAGCCCTGTTGTAACAAAGGCAATCGGCAGTCCTCTGAATGGAGCTGGTACATCAGCAAGTTCCAGTTTCTCTCTTATACTTGCCATTATAATTAATGCAAGGGCAAAACCTATTCCGGAGCCAAGACCAAAGGAAAGGCTTTCTATGAATGTATACTTCTCTCCTGCATTTATGAGAGGAACTGCAAGTATAATGCAGTTTGTTGATATAAGGGCAAGGTAGATACCGAGCTTGTAGTAAAGACCTGGAGAGACCTTTCTCATTATGGTATCAGATGCCTGAACAAAGGCTGCAACCACTCCAATGAATATAACTATCTTAAGAAAGGTTATATCAAGGGGTATCATTACATAATTATAGATTAGCCAGCTTATGGCTGCACTTATTACCATGACAGATGTAAAGGTTATACTCATCCCGACCGCTGTCTCCATCTTTTTTGATACACCGAAGAATATGCAGAGGCCCAGAAATCTTGTAAAGACAAAGTTGTTTATAAGGGATGCTGCTATAAATAGCTCAAAGAGTTTAGTAAATTCTTTTCCCATACTTCCTCCTCAGTGATGACCTGATGATGCCTTTTTAAGGTATCTCATATCAATCCAGTTAAAGAATGCCATAAGGATTCCCACAGCAAGAAATCCACCAGCTGGAAGTATCATGATGAGAAGAGGTTTACTATCTACTATAGGAATGCCCCACAGTGAACCCTTTCCAAGAAGCTCTCTGAAGAAACTTATTACAGTAAGGGCAAAAAGAAATCCAAGCCCCATGCCAATGCCATCAAACATGGATGGCATTATCCTGTTTTTACTTGCAAACATCTCTGCCCTTGCAAGTATGGATGCAAAGGCAACTATGAGCTGAATGTAAAGACCCATCTGCTTATAGGCATCCCTCGCAAAGGCAGCCATTGTCATATCAGTAACAGATACCCATCCGGAAATTATGAGCATGAATATGGGGAGCCTTATCCTTGGGTGGATGAATCTCCTGAAGGCAGCAACAGTAATATTGACCATTGTCTGGACAAAAAGAACCGCAATTCCCATCAGTACGCCATTTCTGAGACTGCTTGTAACAGCAATGGCCGGACAGAGGCTTATGGCAAGTTTGAATATGGTGTTTTCAGCAACAATTCCATTTATAATGACGTCCCTGTATCTGATCCTTTCTTCAGGAAGTTTTATAACCTCTTCACTCATCAAGAACCTCCTTGTTTATTGCCTTCTAATGTTTCCTTTAAAAACCTGAGTGCATTCTTTACACCATCCTCGGTAACAGCCCTGCTGGAGATTGTAACACCAGTGATTGCCTGAATATATTCAGTGGTCTCTGTCTTTACGAGTTTAATATTTTCAAGACTTTTACCCTTAAACTGGTTTTTGAATGAATCTGTCTCTATCTCATCACCAAGCCCTGGTGTTTCTGCATGAGAAAGTATCTCTATCTTTTCAATCCTTAGGTCTTTATCTGTTGCAACAAGGATATTTATGTAACTTGAGTAACCCTTTCCAAAGGTCTGGATTATGTAACCAGCTACGTCACCACCCTTCTTCACAGCATAATACTCTGCATGCTTTTCATGGGGATACCAGTCGCCGAGTTTTTCAATAGCCTCTGCCTCAGGTGCCATCTTTTTCAGGGCCTCCTGTTTTTCCTGCTCATTTTTCTGGTATATAACAGGAGATGTCTTAGCATATACTGCAGCAAGAATCAGGGCACCTATTATGTAAATAACAACTAGATTGAGTGTAATCTTAATAATATCCTTTGGAGTCATTTCTTCTGCTCCTTTCTTGAACCGAAGACCCTTGTCTTAAAACCCCTGTCAAGTAGTGGTGCAAAACAGTTCATTATTAAAATGGCGAACATAACACCCTCAGGATAACCTCCCTTTAATCTTATAAGCATTGTAAGAAACCCACAACCTATACCAAAGATAATCTGGGCTGTCCTTACCATCGGAGAGGTAACGTAATCAGTAGCCATGAAGAATGCTCCAAGCATTATTCCACCACTCATGAGATGGAGGAGAGGGTCACCTGTAAAAAGAGCACCCTTACCTCCAAATATCCATGCTATAATGGCTGCTGTACCAAGAAAACTCAGGGGTATATGCCAGGTTATATAACCTCTCCATAGCAGAAACAATCCACCAATAAGTATGGCAATTACTGATGTCTCACCCAGTGAACCAGCCCTCTGACCTGTAAGCAGATGGATGTAGAGATTTGCCCTGTCACCGAATATCTCAATGAGTCTTGCTATTCCTTCCTCCTTAAGTATCATGAGAGGTGTTGCTGTTGTCTTTGCATCTACTGTAAAGCCAGCAGGCTCATGCCATGTGGTCATTATCCTTGGCCAGGTAAGAAGAAGAAAGGCCCTGCCAATCAGGGCTGGATTAAAGATATTGTATCCCAGTCCACCAAAGAGCTGTTTGGTAATAACTATGGCTACAAAAGAACCAATCACCGGAAGATAGAAAGGAACACCTGGTGGAAGATTCATTCCAAGGAGTAAACCTGTAAGAAAGGCACTTCCATCAGTGATAGTGATATCCCTCTTTGTGAATTTCTGGTACGCCCATTCAAAAAAAACTGCACTCGCTATAGAGAGACTCAGTACATAAAGTGCTCTCAAACCAAAGAAATAAACAGCCATTATTGTTGCTGGAAGCAATGCCAGATTTACTGTCCACATTATCCTTGGGACAGATTCTTCACTCCTTATATGGGGACTTACCGATATTATTAATTTGTCCTTTGTGGCTTCCATGCTCACCTCACGGTTTTACAAGAGATTTCCCAAGTCTCACAAATTGAACAATAGGTCTCTTTGAAGGGCATACAAAGGCACAGGTGCCGCATTCAAAGCAATCAAAAATATTATACTCCTTCATCTCCTCATAAAAACCCTTCTCGCCAAGGATGCTGAGCATACTCGGCATAAGACCCATGGGACAGGCATCCACACACCTACCGCACCTGATACAGGGTTTGAAATCCTCAGCATGTATAACCTCTGAATCAGTCATTACGAGTATTCCGGAGGTTCCCTTTGTTACTGGTATATCAAGTCCTGGAAGGGCAAATCCCATCATTGGACCACCAGCCACGATCTTAGAAACATTATTATTAAAACCACCGCAGTATTCTATAAGATGAGATATGGGTGTTCCGATCTTTGCCATGAGATTCTTCGGATTCTTGATTCCCTCACCCGTGACAGTAACAACCCTTTCTATTAAGGGTTTGCCATATCTTACGGCTTCATAAATAGCAAAGGCAGTTCCTATGTTCTGAACAACAATACCCACATCCATTGGAAGCCCCCTTGGTGGTACCTCACGGCCTGTTGTTGCCTTTATGAGCATCTTTTCAGCACCCTGGGGATATTTTACTTTGAGAGCGCATACCTCAATTCCTTCGACCGCCTTTACGGCTTCATTCATTCTGGCTATTGCATCAGGTTTATTATCCTCGATTCCTATAATGCCCCTCTTTACTCCGAGAATCTTCATTATAATCCTCATGCCCTCCACAATCTCAGCAGTCTTCTCGATCATGAGTCTGTAGTCAGCAGTCAGGTAGGGCTCGCATTCTGCACCATTGAGAATTACTATATCTATGGATTTTTCCTTTGGAGGTGAGAGTTTTACATGGGTTGGAAAGGCTGCTCCACCGAGACCGACTATCCCTGCATCTTTTATTTTATTCTTCATTTCCTCCGGTGAGAGATTCATATAATCAGGGTTATCCTTAAGATTAGTCCATTCATTCTGACCATCATTTTCTATAACAATTGCCTGTGAGAACCGACCTGTAGGAAGCTGGATATTTTCTATGGCAATGACCTTCCCAGAAACAGAGGAGTGTACTGCTGCTGATACAAAACCCTCAGGTATACCTATGAGCTGACCTTTTTTAACCTGATCTCCTGCATTTACAGAAGGCCTGCACGGAGCACCGGTATGCTGGCTGAGTGGAATAAAAACCTTTTCTGGTTCAGAGGGAATCTCTATTGGTGAGTCCTTTGAAAGTTCCTTTTTTTCGGGTGGATGTGTTCCGCCCTTAAATGTTGCAAGAGCCATCTCCATCCTCCTTCTTTTTAGAAAAAAGAGCCTATAAGTAATAGCACTTAGATACTCCTTATGTCAAGGGATGGTTGATAATAGAATTATTAATTTTTTTAATCAAACTCATCAGTTATAATATTAAGAAGAGAATACCTCCATTAAGGAGTATTAAAAATCTTTGAAAGGTCAGTGAAATGAAGCTTCTAATAACAGGCGGTGCTGGATTTATAGGAAGTGAGGTGGTAAGACAGGCAGTAGCTAGGGGATTTTCAGTGACTGTCATTGACAATCTCTCCTATGCAGGAGACATTGAGCGTTTAAGAAATGTTATTGAAAGGATTAAATTCTACAGAGCAGATATAACTGATAAGGCAGCCCTTGATGAGATCTTCAGAAAAGAGAATCCTGATAACATAATTCACCTTGCAGCAGAAAGCCATGTGGACAGGAGTATCCTTGAGCCAGAGAGATTTCTTGAGACAAACGTAATGGGGACATTCAATCTACTTGAGCTTTCAAGGGAATTAAAAATAAAAAGATTTATCAATGTCTCAACTGATGAGGTCTATGGAGAGCTTGGTGAGCAAGGTTATTTCACAGAGGAAAGCCCTTTAAAGCCAAATTCGCCCTATTCAGCAAGCAAAGCATCTCAGGATATGCTTGGAAGGGCATACTGGCGTACCTACGGACTACCAGTAATAACAGTGAGACCTTCAAATAATTACGGTCCCTGGCAGTACCCTGAAAAATTAATACCTGTCATTATAGTAAAGGCACTTTATAACGAAAAAATACCTCTTTACGGTGATGGAAGGAATGTAAGAGAATGGCTCTATGTAGAGGACTGCGCTCAGGCTATTCTCATGATTCTTGATAAAGGGATACCGGGAGAGATCTATAACATTGGCAGCAATGAAGAAAAGAAGAATATAGAAGTTGTTAAAGAGATCCTGAAGATTCTTAACAGATCAGAAGATCTGATTGAATTTGTAAAGGACAGACCGGGTCATGATTATAGATACTCTATGAGCGTAGAAAAGATCAAAAAAGAGACAGGCTGGTCACCAAAAACAGGATTTAAGGATGGAATTGAAAAAACCGTAAGATGGTATATGGACAATATAAAATGGCTTGAAGAAAAGGTCAGATCCCTTAAGGATTACTGGGAAAGAATTTATAAAAAGGATTAAGACGGACAGCATGCCAGAATATCTAATAACAGGAAAGGACGGACAGCTTGCAAGAGAATTTCTAAAAAGACTGGGTAATGAGGCAAAAGGTTTTTCTCATTCTGAACTCGACATAGGTTCACTTGAAAGCATACTTGAGTGTCTTTACACTGTAAGAC
>JAOACK010000059.1 GCA_026417875.1 Thermodesulfovibrionales bacterium
CCTCATGGAAAAGCAATACCGAGGGGTGAATGCTGTAAAAAGTATCGTGTGGAGCTTGAACCTCTTGTAACAAGGCTTTCCACTATAGAGCCTGGTACAGAGGTTAAGATAGTCTTTATAGTACCCTCTCAGAAGGGGAGTGTTGTGAAACTTTCATCAGTGGGCATAATTCCAGGTGCGAGAATAAAACTCCTTCAGAAAAAACCAACCATAGTGCTCCAGGTTGAAGAGACAGTTATAGCAATTGATCCTGAGATTGCTGATGAGATACTTGTGAGGAAAATTGCCTGACAGGAAGGAAGACGCTAAATTTTGTTCCTTTGTTTACTTCGCTCTTCACATCTATCCATCCACCGTGACTATCAATAATTTTATAACTTATTGAAAGACCCAGACCTGTCCCTTTCTCCTTTTTTGTTGTAAAGAATGGTTCAAAGATCCTGGGAAGTATTTCTGGCGTGATACCGTGTCCTGTATCTTCAACATCAATATAAACATTTTCTTTATCAAGAAGACCGGTCCTGATTGTCAGTGTGCCACCATCAGGCATTGCATGAATAGCATTATTTATGAGATTCAGGAAGACCTGTTTTAGCTGATTGTGGTCTCCCTGGATAGTGGGTATCTGTCCGAAATCCTCTATTACATTTATATTGCTGTGTTTGAGCTGGAGAGAAGCAAGCTTAAGGACTTCCTGAAGAAGAAGATTCAGGTTGACTTCTTCTATGTTTATTGACCTTTTCCTGGCAAATTCAAGGAGCTGATTTACTATCTCCTTTGCTCTGAGGGATTCCTGCTCAATGATCTTAAGATCCTTTTTGATGGTTTCAATGTCAGTCTCCTCCTGGGATAATTCAGAAAATCCAATTATACTTGTTAGAGGATTGTTCAGTTCGTGTGCAATATTGGATGCCATTTCACCAAGGGCAGCAAGCTTTGCAGCCTGGATGAGCTGTTCCTGTGTCTGCTGAAGCTCCCTCATCTGAGTTCTTAGGTTCTCCATAAGCTTTACATTTATAAAGGAAACAGATATTATATTGGAAAGTATAGCAGCTATATTGATGTCAGTCTGATCAAATATCCCGTTTTTTTTATTAAGTACCAACAGAAGACCTGAAAGCTTTTCCTGTTCCTTTATCCATATAAGTAGAGCAGGTTCATGAAGATTGTCAAAAAAGTTCCCCTTTATGGAAGGAGCTGATGTAACTGTGTATATTGCTGGCTCTTTTTTATAATAAAGATAGAGGGCTTCCATCTCCTTTTCCTTTATTCTCATCTCGTGATTGCTAATATTGACGAATCCATCGCCTTGCCTGACAAATATTTTACAATCATTAGCATCGAAGAGTTCTTTTACAATTTCCGTGAGCTCACTATAGGGCATCCCTTCCTCTGTAAGGGCATAAAGGGGTATGGTCGCCCTGTAAAGATGGGATAGTCTTTTCGTGAATCCCAGCAGCTCATCATGATTTTTCTTGAGTGTTATGCTCATATCATTGAAGGCATCGGAGAGATCTCTAAATTCATCTTTATAAGGATAACTGGCTGTGACACCAAGTCTTCCTGACTTGAGTTCCTTTGTGGCATTTATGAGAATTCTTATAGATTTTGTTATCTGCCCTGTAAATATAAGAGCAACAATTAATGCTGCAATAAATGCAAGTGATAGAGTTACGAATAATATTATCCTGGAGTTATTTATCTCTTTCAGGGCGGTTACAGTCTTCGTATAAAGCCTCTGGTCTGCAGTAAAGGCCATTTCTTGAACCATGCTAAGAAGGGTATTACCCAGTGTTATTGCAACAAGTCTTAATCTCTCAATCCTCTCTCTGTTCGCAGTTGTGGTAATAAGGGCACTCAGGGCATCCTTATACTGTTCCACCATATCACTTAGACTGTTAAGTTTTTCAGTGAGATATTTACTGTGATGGCAGGATTTGCAGCTCTGTACAGATCTGTCAAGATCAGATACATGTTCAACTATGACATCCAATTCGCTTCCGAAAGCAGTTCCTATGGTATAGAGATGGGTCTGAACAGTCTGGGTATTTATAACAAGATTCTGCCTGATTATTTCTACTCTGTGGAGACTTATAACGGTTTCAAGGTCTGTAGTAGTTTTATAGATATAATACACCGTTATCCCCACCCCGGTGGAAAAGAGTATAAAAAGCAGACCCAGAGATATAAACAGTCTTCTTTTCATCTGTATCTGTAAGTCTTTATATCAATATTGGCTTTTTTAAGAAGATTATAGACTGATTCAAAATCCTCTTTTGAGGCAGAAACGAATCTGAGAGCTCCGAGTTTCTCAAGAATCTTTTTTCCTTCAGGATCTCTATCCATTGTAAGAAGTATATATTTAATTTTTTCCCTGAGTCCCTTTTCGAGTTTTTTTGAAAGACAGAGTGTAACATCCGGAAGAGCACTGGAGCGTGCAATGATCAGTATCTCGTTTTCTATCAAAGGATCCTTTTTAATCCTTTCTTTTATGATCTTATTCTTTGCCACGCCTATATCAGCCCTTCCATCAAGGACACTTAAAAGTGCTGAGTCATGACTTCCTGTAAAGTAATATTCCTTGAAATAATCAAGAGGGTTTTCTATACCATGCTCTCTCAGATAGGCAAGGGCGAAGATATAGCCTGTGGCGGTGGCTCTATCCACAAAGGCAATGGTTTTACCCCTCATATCCTTAACGTTATTTATGCCGCTATCTTTTCTAACAAAGATATAACCTTCTGCACTTGAGGTTCCATCTAAATTTACTGGTCTTGCAACAGGTTCCACTCCTAGTTTTTCCATTGCAAGGACAGCGGTGAAGGCTCCGAAAAAAGCTCCATCAAGATTTCTCGTTACAAATCTATCTATAATATCTCCGTATCTGCTCAGGATAGTAAATCTTGTATTTATATTCAAGCGAGAGGTGAGGTATTCTCCGAGAGGTCTATATCTATCCATCTGCCTGAAGATATTTTCTTCAGGAATAAGACCTATCAGGATTTCCTTTCTTTTATTTTCTTCGGAAAAACAGTTAGAGTTAATCAGGAGGATAAAGATGAATATTGAGGTTAAGCTTGAGATTGTGAACCCCATCAGTTGATCACCTCAGTTGACTCTGTAAGTAAATCAGCAGGTATACGGAGATTGAGTCGCTGGGCTTCACCAATAGCAAAGATAAGTTCCATATCAGCACTGGAATCCCTAACAATCTCATGAGGTTTCTTTCCTTTCAGTATTGCTTGTATAATAGCAGCGGTCTTTTCAGCCTGTTTCTTAGCTGAAGGATAAAGGGTTATTACAGGTTTTGCATCCTTCCTGGGAAGAAGTGATGCCACAGGCACTCCGTATTCTCGTAATTCTGAAAGAGCTATATTTGCTATGCTGCTTGTTGTAAAGATAATAGCATCTAAACTTACATCTCTGAGTATGTCTTTCATATCAGATGGTTTTTTTATACCGATCCTTAAGACATTTATCTTATAATAAGGACAGCATTTCATTATCTCATTGAGCTGGTGAACGGAATCACTTTCTAATGGATTATAAACTACACCTATTGTTCTTATTTCCTTCATGCTGTTAAGATAGCGTGTGATGCTTGAGATTGGCGTTTTGAATTCAACGCCTGTGCTATTTCTGGTTCTGTATTTTTCAAGAGCAGGACTGTATCCTGCAGCATATACAACAGGCTGGTCAGGTCTTTCTTTCAGGGCTGCAATCGTTGCCTCGGTTCCATAACATAATATTATATCCACATTAAGGGCGATGAGTTTTCTTGCTGCATTGCTCAAGGCGATGGGATCAGGAAAGGGTTTCTGAATTAAAAAATCTACCTGGCCTGCCAGGATAAGGGCCTCAATTTTTTTTAGAAAATGGGAATGAATATCTTCGTAATAGGGAATATTTGATGGAAGTATAACACCTATGGTTTTTTTATCAGAGGCAGAGGAATCTTTAATAAATAAGAAGACAGATAGAAGGATGAAAGTAAGAACTGTAATCTTTAATAATCTCATAAATTTTTTTTTAATTCGCCCAGGCTCCCGCTTGGAAGCTATTTTTTTGTTATAATACCATAATTAAAAAAAATTTTTAAGCCTTAAAGGTTTTTTTTTCTTTAAAAAACTATTTAGCTTAGGGCAAAATTTCCTGAAGGATACTGTGAAATTACCAATTACAGGACTGGCAAATTCTGGAAAGACCACAATATTTAATGCCCTTACCGGACTTGGCCTTCCTACGTCTTTATATATTACGAGAGAGATGGAACCACATATTGCCACGGTAAAGGTACCTGATAGAAGGCTTGAGACTCTGGCAAGTATATTCAAGCCTGCAAGGGTTATCCCTGCAACAGTAGAGTACATCGATTATATAGGTCTTACAAGGGGCGATGTAGCTCACAACAGAAAGGTTTTTGACCTTGTGAGGGATTCTGATTCCATAGTGCATGTTGTGAGGGCCTTTGAGAATGAAGCTGTTATTCATCCTCTGGGTAATACAGACCCGCTGAGAGACCTTGAGGCAGTTGAATTTGAATTTATATTCGGTGATCTCGAGCTTGTTATGAAGAGGCTCCAGAGAATTGAGGAGGCTAAGAAAAAAGGAAAGAAACCATCAGAGGAGGAGATAAAGGTTCTTCTAAAATGCAGGGATGCCCTGGAATCTGAAAAACCTTTAAGATTTGTGCAATTTAGCGAAGAAGAACAGAAGATACTGAGACCCGTGCAGTTCCTCTCCGATAAACCAGAGGTTGTTGTTTTTAATACCGATGAATACATGAACTCCAGGGACAGGGAATCTCTAATTGAAGGTGCGGAGAAATATTTTCAGAAATTCAGTTCCACTTTCAAAGAGAAGGTAAGGATAATAGCTCTTTCAGGCAAGATTGAAATGGAGCTTTCACAGATGACCCCTGAAGAGCAGATGGAATTCCTTTCGGGTCTCGGTATAGATGAACCGGCACTGAATAAACTTATCAGAATTTCCTACGGTCTTTTGAATTATATCTCATTTTTTACTGTGGGTGAAGATGAGGTAAGGGCATGGACAATAAAGGATGGGACAAGTGCCCAGAAGGCAGCCGGAAAGATTCATTCAGATATGGAGAGGGGATTCATAAGGGCAGAGGTGGTTAGCTTTGATGACTTTATAAAGGAAGGCAGCCTTGCTATATTAAGGGAAAAGGGACTTCTCAGGCTTGAGGGCAAAGATTACATTGTAAGGGATGGAGATATAATTAATTTCAGATTTCATGTGTGATATATGGCATCTATCATAAAAACTGAATCACTTGTAAAGGACTTCGGAAAACTGAGGGCAGTCGATAATCTCAATCTTGAGGTTCAGGAAGGAACTATATTCGGGTTCCTCGGTCCAAACGGTGCGGGAAAGACCACAACCATTAATATACTCTGTACGCTCCTTAAGCCAACCTCTGGAAGGGCTTATATAAACGGATATGACTGTGTAAGAGAATCTGCCAGGGTGAGAAGTTCAATCGGAATAGTCTTTCAGGATACGACCCTTGATAAGGACCTTACGGCTTACGAGAATCTTCTCTTTCATTCTTATCTTTACGGATTGAACAGGGAGAGGGCAAAAAAAAGGATAGAAGAGCTTCTGCACTTTATGGATCTCTATGAAAGAAAGGATGAACCTGTAAGGAGATTCTCAGGTGGTATGAAGAGGCGTCTTGAGGTTGCGAGGGGTCTGATGCATTATCCCAGGGTGCTTTTTCTTGATGAACCTACCCTCGGGCTCGATCCTCAGTCCAGGGCAGGGCTCTGGGAACATATTGTAAGGCTACCTGAGACACACAATGTTACTGTATTCATGACAACCCATTATATGGATGAAGCAGAGGTCTGTAATAGAGTAGCCATTATTGATCACGGAAGGATAATAGCTGAAGGTTCTCCAGAAGAGCTCAAAAGATTGGTAGGAGGAGATGTTGTTTATCTCAGGACAAAAGACAATAAAAAGGCAATGGAAATATTAAGCGAGAGGATTAAGGCTGAAACCGGTGAGAGGGATGGAGAAATATTCGTACACGGCATAAAGGGTGATATGTGCATACCTGAACTGATAAAGATTCTCGGAGACCAGGTGATATCAGTAAGACTCCAGAGGCCAACCCTTAATGATGTCTTTTTAAAACTCACCGGAAGACAGATAAGGGATACTGCACCTGAAGACGAGTTTAAGGAATCCATCAGGGCATACAGGAGGCGTTTTGACAGAGGTTAAGGTTGTATATGTAATTATAATGCGAGAACTAATAAAATTCTTCAGAGAGAAGGGCAGACTGATCTCCACAATGGTAAGACCACTTATATGGTTGTTCTTTGTGGGTATGGGAATATCACGGCTTGTTCCTCAGGATGTAACAGGTACTGACTATTTAAGATTTATATTTCCCGGGATTATAGGAATGACTGTGCTTTTCAGTGCTATATTTTCTTCTATATCAATAATATGGGATAAGGAATTCGGATTTTTAAAAGAGATACTCGTTGCTCCTGTATCGAGATTCTCTATAGTCCTTGGAAAGGCGCTGAGTGGAACAATTCTTTCCACAATACAAGCCATGCTGATCATGATTCTCTCACCCCTTATCGGAATCTATCCGACACTCTGGGATATTGTCAATTCATTTTTTATGATAATGCTCCTTTCCTTCTCTATTGCAACACTTGGCATTGTGATAGCCTCTTTTTATGAAAGTCTTGAGAGCTTCAGCATGATTATGAATTTCATTGTTATGCCGATGTTCTTTCTTTCGGGAGCAATGTATCCTCTGAAGAAACTGCCCCTGGTTCTTAAATATGCCGCAACGGTCAATCCCCTTACCTATGGAATTGATGGACTGAAACATATCCTTTTGAACCATGCTGTCTTTGACTTCCCTCTCTATCTTGATATACTCGTACTGGCTCTTTCATCTTTAATCTTTTTATCCCTCTCTACCTACATTTTTGAAAGGAGTGGATAATGAAAGAGCTTGAGATTTACAAACTCCTTCCAGGCAAAAACTGCAGGGAATGTTCTCCAGGCACATGCATGGCCTTTGCAATTAAAGTGAATAGAGAACCCTCTCTGCTTGATGAATGTCCCTATATGGAGCATGAAAAGAGGAATTACCTTAGAGCTCATCTCATTAAGTCTGACTGGAGAGACAATCTCATAGAGTCTCTTAAGAAAGAGGTTTCCAGGATAAATTTTAATGACATAGCCGCTCATCTCGGTGCTGGGCTTACTGAAGATGGATTGTTCATAAGATGTATTGGCAGGGATTATCTAATAAAAAGGGATGGCTCTGTTATTCCAGAGGTAGAAAACAAATGGATCAAAATACTGCTTCTTCATTATATAAGAACAGGTGGAAGGGGTAATTTTACGGGCAGATGGATATCCTTCTCAGAGATGAGGGGTGGTCTTCTTAAGGCATCCACATTCCAGAGGGATTGCGAATCTCCTTTAAGGGAAATCTTTGACATTAATCCCTGCAGGATCCTTAAAGTTTTTGAAAGCCTCGGAGGTAAAAATCTGGAGGGCTATCCAGCGGATCTTGCAATTACTCTGGATCTTCTGCCAAAGATAAGAACACTAATACTTTATTCAAGGGCAGATGAAGAATTTCTTTCATCCCTGAAGATACTCTTTGATGCCATAACACCTGAATTTCTTGATGTGGAATCAATTATATTTCTTCTTGAGGGACTGGTGCATACAGTTAAGTATATGACATTAACTTAAATCTGCATCGCTTCTCCATGAAAAAATATTTTACATTTTTTATAAATTCTTTTGATAATAGATGTGGCTTCATGAACCGCCACTCAGCATCGTGATTGCTCCTAAATTTCTTGTGATTGCCTTTTCAATTAATGGGTTTTTCTAGTTCACTATTACAAGAGCATCAAGATCTGACGTTCTCATAGCCTCCTCTTATTCTGGTTCCTGATCCTTTCAGCGAAGAGCCCTTTTACTTTTAAAAGGATTTTTTCTAGTGCATCTTTTACAATCCATGTCATAGCCTCTTTTACCAATATCTCTGGTATAATAATTTAACGTGATAAGCGAAAAGATGATGGTTTCAAAGATTTTTGAGAGATTGTCCGCATATCTGAGAATGATTAAATTTTCTCATTCTGTCTTTGCCCTTCCTTTTGCTCTCACCTCAGCCTTTATTGCATCAGATGGTTTTCCTGAACTTGAGAAATTCATCTGGATAGTTATTGCCATGGTTTCTGCAAGAACTGCTGCCATGGGCTTAAACAGGATAATAGACAGGCACATAGATAAAGCTAATCCCAGGACATCCATGAGAGAGATACCTTCAGGAAAGGTAAGCACCCTTGAAGCATCGGGGCTGGTGTTAATAGCAACTGCTTTTTTTATATTGTCAGCTTGGAAACTGAACCCTCTCTGTTTTAAATTATCCTTTTTAGCCCTCGGGTTTATATTTCTTTATTCCTACACAAAGAGATTTACATCATTAAGCCATCTTTTTCTTGGTGTCACCATATCTGCAGCACCGCTTGGTGCCTGGATAGCTGTTACAGGAAGTTTCGATCCCAGGATACTTAGCCTGGGCTTCTCTGTAGCCTTATGGATTGCTGGCTTCGATATCCTCTATGCCCTTCAGGATGTGGACTTTGACAGGAAGTACGGTCTTTATTCTATACCAGCAAGACTTGGGATCAGCAGGGCAATTCTTATATCAAGAATTTTTCATATAATCTCCTGGTCTTTGCTTTTCATGACAGGTCTTTTATTTGAACTCAGGAGCTGGTTCTTTGGAGGTGTGGTTTTTGCTGGTTTGATACTCTTTTATGAACACAGGCTTGTAAGACCTGATGACCTGAGCAGACTGAATATAGCCTTCTTCAATATGAACGGATATCTGAGCCTTGTGGTCCTTGTCTTTACCCTGATTTCCTATATAACTTAGATGAAGAGTGATAAAAATATAGAACTCTCTACCCTTTATGAAGTATCCCGCCTGATTACTCAATCTATTAATTTTGAGAATCCATATAATTCAATATGTGAGATAGTGCGGGATTATTATGGATTAAAGAGCTGCTGGATAGGACTTATTGAGCAAGGGTCTTTTGATATAAGACCTGCAGGTTATTCTGGCTTTGAGGATGGTTATTTCTCAACTAAGCATTTTAGATGGGATGACTCTTCTGATGGGAGAAATCCTGCTGGCATCTCAATCAGGACAAAAAAACCCTATCTTTTAGAGATTAATGAACCTGATCTTAAGCACCATGAAGAGACAAAAGAGACGGGATATACCTCAGTGTTTGCTGTGCCTCTTCTTTACGGAGGAGATGAGTGCATAGGAACATTCGTTTTTTATAGTGAAGAAAGAGATTTTTTTACATCTTCCCGGATTGGAACACTGAGGATTATTTCCAATCAGGCAGCCCTTGCTGTAAAAAACAGGCTTATAATGGAACATCTGGAAGATGAAGTCAGAAAGAGGACAGAGGAACTTGAGGTAGCAAATATCCAGATGAAGGCACTGAATGAAGAGTTAAACAAAAAGACCATAGAGCTGGAGATGGCAAGACAGTTTGCAGAAAGGGCAAGCAGGGCAAAGTCAGAATTTCTCGCAAATATAAATCATGAGCTCAGAACTCCCCTCAATTCCATTCTTGGTTTTTCTAGGATACTTCTTGACAATCTTTATGGTGAACTAAATGATGCCCAGCGGGATTATATAAAGGAAATCTATGAAAGCGGTCAGAGACTTCTTACAGTAGTCAATGAGATGCTTGATTTTGCCGCTCTTGAGAAGAGGGATATGAGTCTTTCCTATAGTTCTTTCAGACTAAAGGACCTGGTCGAATCAGCCTTCAATTTCTTCAGTTCAAAGGCCAGGAAGAAATCTCTTTCCTATAAATTTATATATAAACTTCCAGATGAGTTTATGATTGAGGCTGACAGGATAAAACTCAAAGATATACTCATGCACCTCCTGAGCAATGCTATAAAATTCACTCCTCTTCATGGCTCTGTTATTCTTTCAGTGAAAAAGTCTTCTTACAATGCTCCTCATGAGCCTGAATTTATAGAATTTTCAGTTAAGGATACGGGTAAAGGTATAAATCCTGTTGACATTCCCAGGATTTTTGAGGGGTTTACTGTTCTTTCCTCTCCCTATACAAAATCCTATGAGGGTATAGGTTTAGGACTTGCACTTGTTAAGAGATTTGTGGAGATGCACGGTGGAAGGCTGAATGTTGAGAGTGAGCCAGGAAGGGGCAGTACATTTATATTTGAGCTTCCGGCAAAACAATGGATACACGGGGGAAAAGATGGACAAGAAAAGAAAGATACTTTGCGTGGATGACGAACCTGTAAATCTGAGACTCCTTGAATCTATCCTCTCATTAAAGGGATACGAGGTTCTCACTGCTGAGAGCGGGGCGTCGGCACTGGAAAAAATAAGAGGTAATCATATAGATCTTGTTCTGCTTGACGTAATGATGCCAGGTATGAACGGTTATGAGGTTTGCAGAACCATTAAAGGAGATGAATCACTGAGACACATTCCGGTTATTATGATTACTGCTCTCACCTCAAAGGAAGACAGGATAAAAGGAATAGAGGCCGGTGCTGAGGATTTCATCTCAAAGCCCTTCGATAGTGATGAGGTCCTTGCAAGGATCAGGATGCTTCTCAGGGTAAAGGACCTTACAGAGAGACTAACCGCTTCCTACAATACAATAAATCATTTGATTGTAGCAGGTGAGGAACTTCTTAAAACCCTGGATCCTCAGAAATGGGAACTAATGCCAGCCATTGAGAATATAGTTTTTCAAATTATCAGAAAATCAGAAAATGAAGAGAGACCGGAAGCAATAATAATAAACACTGGCATAGGTGATTCAAGGATGTGGTATCTCTATGAATCAAAAGGTGGAAGGATAAGTAAAACCGAGCTTTCCGGAGATACCATACCACATCACAGATGTGAGGTAGTAAAGGAACTGATTTATTTTAATGAAACAGATATGTTTAAACCGGAGTTAGCAAATATAATTGCAAAGTTAAAAAAATTGTATCCACCTCTATCAAATCTGTCTCTTATACACATCTCCGAG